>NZ_JAGTJY010000044.1:0-35514 GCF_018195695.1 Achromobacter sp. Marseille-Q0513
CAATGAAATCCAGAAGGAAACGGCGCTATTCTGTGAGCCTCTTCAGGCTTATACAATTTAGCTGTTTATGCTGTTACTACAGGCAATAGACTGGCTGCCCGCCGCTGTTCCCGCGCAAGCGCCCGGTGGCCCGTCGGCGGGATGGTCCGCGCCATTGCGCGCGTCCCTGCTGCACGGGCCCGAGCGGCGCGATCCTTGCTTCAGGCTCCCATGAACGACAGCACCACGATCACCGCTGCGGCCGCGCCGCGCCTGGCGCGCACCCGCGCCGACCTGTCCGAATTCCTGCGCCTGCGGCGCGAACGCCTGAGTCCCGCCGAACTCGGCCTGCCGGCCGGCGGGCGGCGGCGCACGCCAGGACTGCGGCGCGAGGAAGTGGCCGCGCTCGCTGGCGTGGGCCTGGCCTGGTACACCTGGTTCGAGCAGGGCCGCAACATCAGCGTGTCGGCCAGCTTCCTGGACAACCTGGCGCGGGTATTGAAGCTGGACGCGGCCGAGCGCCGCCACCTGTACCTGCTGGCGCACCAGCGTCCGCCGGCGGAGCCCGGCCGCACGCTGTGCACCGTGCCGCCGCAGCTGCGCCGGCTGATGGACGATCTGCCGGCCCGACCCGCCTACATCCTCAACCTGCGCTGGGACGTGGTGGCCTGGAATGCCGCGGCGGACAAGGTATTCCGCTATTCGGCGCAGGCGCCGGGCCGCCGCAACCTGCTGTGGATGCTGTTCGTCGATCCGCACATGCGCGAGGTCTTCGTGGACTGGCAGGCGCAGGCGCCGCGCATGCTGTCGAGCTTTCGCCGCAGCTTCGCCAGCGCCTCCGACGTGCCCGACATCGTCGAGCTGGTCGAGGAGCTGGAGCGCGTGTCGCCGGACTTCAAGGCCTGGTGGCGCGAGCACGATGTGCACGGTTCCTGCCTGGGCCTGCGCAGCCTGAACCTGGGCGCGCTGGGCGAGGTGGCGTTCGAGCACGCCACGCTGACCGTGGACGAGAACCGGCACCTGAGCCTGGTGGTGTACGCGCCGGCGCCCGACGATGCCAGGGCGGCCGAGGCCGCGAAATGGCTGGCGCGCCGGCCCGCCGCGCGTGGCTCCAGAGAATAGGCGCGGCGTGGCGCTACGGCGGCGGCGCGCCCGGCTCCTATAGTCTGGGCTTGTCCGCAACGCGCCGCGCGGCGCCGTAGAAAATGAGCAAGGATTCGCTTTCCCGGCGCCAGGCGCTGGCGCTGCTGGCCGTGGTGGTGCTGGCCTGGGGCTTCACCTGGGTCGTCAGCAAGCTGCTGTTGCAATACATGACGCCCTTGTGGGCGGTGGCCGCGCGCAGCGCCGTCGGCGCCGCGGCCTTGCTGTTATTGGGACTGGCGCTGCGCCGCGTGGCCTGGCCGGTGCGCGCCGACATCCCCGTGATCCTCAGCGTGGGCCTGTTGCACATGGGCGCGTTCGCCGCGCTGGTGAGCCTGGGATTGCAGCATGTGCCGGCCGGACGCTCGGTGGTGCTGGCCTACACCACGCCGCTCTGGGTCATCCCGGCCGCGCGGCTGTTCCTGGGCGAACCGATCGGACCGGGCCGCCGCGCCGGGCTGCTGCTGGGGCTGGCCGGCCTGGTCCTGATCTTCAATCCGCTGGCATTCGACTGGAGCGACCGCGCGGCCATCTTCGGCAATGCACTGGTGCTGCTCGCGGCGCTGTGCTGGGCCGCCAACATCGTCTATGTGCGCGCCCACCGCTGGGTGACGCCGCCGTTCGAACTGGCCTTCTGGCAGGCGCTGCTGGCGACCGTGATGTTGTCGGCGGTGGCCTGGGCGACGGAAGGCGCGCCGCGCGTGATCTGGGGCGCGGATCTGGCGTGGCTGCTCGGCTACGGCGGGGTGTTCGGCATCGCCGTGGCGTACTGGGCGGCGGTCAACGTCAATCGCTCCCTGCCGGCCGGCGTCACGTCCATCGGCCTGCTGGGCGTGCCCGTGTTCGGCCTGTTGTGCTCGGCGGCGGTGCTGGGCGAGTCCCTGGACGGCGCGCTGCTTGCCGGCATGGGGCTGATCGTGGGCGGCATCGCGCTGGGGGTGCGCGAACGCGGCGCTTGACGGCGGCAAAGACCGGGGTGTATCTTTCGATCTATATCTTTAGATATATCTAAAGACTTACAGAGAGAGGCCCCCATGCGCCATACCGAATTCTTTGCCGCCTTTGCGCGCGCCGCGCGACAGATGCGCCGCGACGCCCACGGCGGTCACCGCGGCGACCGCCGCGACCATGCCATGCACCACCGCGACGGCCGCCACGCCGAACAACACGGCCGTTACGTCGGCGCGTTCTGCGGTGACTGGAACGAGCATTCCCATCGCCACGGACACCACGGCCATGACGGCCACGGCTGCCATGCGTTCCACGGCCACCATGACGGTCACGGCCATCACTGCCATGCTGGTCACCACGACGGCCATGACCGTCACGCGCGTTACGGCCACCATGATGGCCACGGTCATCAAGGCCATCACGGTCATCACGAACACCATGGCCATCACGGCGACCATGAGCGTCACGCCCATCACGAAGGCCACGGCCATCACGAGCGTCGCGGCAGTCGTGAAGACCACGGCCGTCACGAACGTCGTGGTCGCCACGAAGACCACGACCACCACGGCATGCGTGGCCGTCACGCGCGCCATGCCAGCGGCGGCGGCTGGATGCCTGGCGGCCCCGGCGGTCGCGGCGGCGAAGCCGACGACGGTTTCGGCGGCGACGGCCGTGGCTGGACGCGCGGACGCCGCGTGTCGGCCGAGGACCTACAACTGATGCTGCTGGGCCTGCTGGAGCAGAATCCCAGCCACGGCTACGAGCTCATCAAGGCGCTGGGCACGCTGAGCAACGGCTTCTACACGCCCAGCCCCGGCATGGTGTATCCCGCGCTGACGTACCTGGAAGAGCTGGGTTATGCCACCGTGGAGCAGGACGGCGCCAAGAAGCGCTACAGCCTCGCCGAGCCGGGCCGCGCATACCTCGACGCCAACCGCGACCGTCTGTCGGTGCAGTTCAACAAGTTCAAGCACATCGCGCGCAAGATGGATTGGATGCGCCAGGCCTGGAGCGGCCAGCCGCCGGACCTGGGGCCCGAGGGCGAGGACCGCGCCACGGGCTGGGTGCCGGAGTTCGTGCAGGCCCGCAGCGCGCTCAAGCGCGCCCTGCTGGACAGCACCGACGCCAAGCCGGCCGAGCAGCGCCGCATCGCCGACATCCTGCGTCGCGCCACCGAAGCCATCACGGGCAAGTCCCGCGATTGATTCCCCGTTTTCCTATCCGGAGCATCCATGAGCCGTAGCGATCTATCCGTCGAGCGCGTGCGCCATCACCTGAAAATGCGCATGCTCATCGTGTCCCGCGTGGAGCGCGTGGCCGGGCTGATGGCCCGTGTCACCTTCACCGGGGTCGACCTGCAGGACTTCGTGTCGCCGTCCTTCGACGATCACGTCAAGCTGTTCTTTCCGTCCGATCCGTCGCAGCCCCTGGTCCTGCCCAGCGTCACGCCCGACGGCATCAAGTTTCCCGACGACGCGCCGCGCCCGCAGGCGCGCGACTACACGCCGCGCTATTTCGACGCGGCCCGCCAGGAACTGGTCATCGACTTCGTGATGCACGGCGACGGCCCCGCGTCGACCTGGGCCGAGCGCGCCGCGCCCGGTCAGGTGCTGGGCATCGGCGGCCCGCGCGGTTCCTTCGTGGTGCCGATGGGCTTCGACTGGCATGTGCTGATCGGCGACGAGACCGCCTTGCCCGCGATCTCCCGGCGTATCGAGGAATTGCCCGCGTCCGCGCAGGTCATCGCGCTGATCGAAGTGCCGGAAGCAGACAATGAAATCGCGCTGGACACGCGCGCGCGGGCCTCGGTGCGCTGGCTGCATCGCAACGGCGTGGCGGCCGGCTACAGCACCCTGCTGCTGGAAGCCGCGCGCGAGCTGAAGCTGCCGGAAGGCGAGGGCTATGTCTGGGTGGCGGCGGAGTCGGCCACCGCCAAGGCGCTGCGCGAGATCATGGTGGGCCAGCACGGCGTGGACAAGAGCCGCATCCGCGCGGCCAGCTACTGGAAGCGCGGCGTCGAGGCCGTGCACGAGTCGCACGACGACTGAGTCTCACTCATCCCGACAGTGGCCGGCGCCGTGGCGTCGGCGCAGCGGCCGCCCCGAGCGTCTGAACGCGGTGGCGGCTTTTTCAATCTCGCTTCAACGCGGTTGCACCGCCGCGCCGTCCCGTTCCCGCGCCAGCCGCAGCAGGTTGGCGGCGCGCCCGCCGGCGTCCTCGCGCAGGGCCAGTCCCAATACCGCGCGCGGCCAGTCCAGCGCGAAGGGACGGCAAGCCACGCCGTCCGGCCGCAGGTGGCGCAGCGACGCCGGCACGATGGCCACGCCCATGCCGGCGGCCACCAGGTTCACCGCCGACGACAGCTGCGGCGCGCGCTGGCCGATCAGGGGATTGAGACCGTGCTGGCGGCAGGCCGCCATGATGTCGGCGCTGAGCCCGTAGCCGGACTTGCGCGAATACAGGATGAAGCGTTCCTGCGCCAGGTCGGCAGGCGCCAGCCGCTTGCGCCGCGCCAGCGCATGGCCCAGCGGCAGCGCCACCATCAGCGGCTCTTCGTCCAGTTGGGCGAAGGCCAGGCCGCCGTCCAGCGCGAAGGGCGGCCGCACGAAGGCCGCGTCGATCGCGCCCTCGCGCAGCTGCGCGACCAGGGTTTCGCTGTCGCCCTGAGTCAGCGTCATTTCCACATCCGGGTAGCGCTGCCGGTACTGGCGGATCAGCTCGGTCACCACGGCATTGAACGAGGCGCTTTCGGTGAAGCCCAGCGTCAGCTCGCCCACCTCGCCGCGCGCCGCGCGCCGGGCGGTCTGCAGCGCCGCGTCGGCGCGTTGCAGGATGTCCTGGGCGCAGGCCAGGAAGGCGCGTCCGGCATCGTTCAGCCGCACGCCGCGGCCCTTGCGGTCGAACAGCGGCGTGCCGACCTCTGCTTCCAGCTGGCGGATCTGCTGCGACAGCGGCGGCTGCGCCATGCCCAGCTGCTCGGCGGCCTGTGTGAAGTGCTGGGCTTCGGCGGTGGCGACGAAATAGCGCAGATGCCGCAATTCCATATTGATACCTTTTAAGTTCTAGTTATCAATTTTCCATATATTGGACATTCTAGTTTGCGGCGGCGAAGATGAGCCATCGTTCATCTTCCAAGGATTCATCATGAAAGCCAGCACCCGCTTGCGCGAACTGCTGTCGCGCGGCATCGTCGCCGCCCCCGGCGCCTACGACGGCCTGTCCGCCCGCCTGGTGGAAGCCGCGGGCTTCGACGCGGTCTACGCCAGCGGCGGCGCCATCGCCCGCGCCGCCGGCTATCCCGACATCGGCCTGCTCAGCTTCAGCGAAGTGATGGACCGCGTCGAGAAGATCGTCGACGCCGGCGGCCTGCCGGTGGTGGCCGATGCCGACACCGGCTTTGGCGGCTCGGCCAACGTGGAGCGCACCGTGCGCGCGATGGAGCGCGCCGGCGTGGCCGCCTTCCACATCGAGGACCAGTCCTTTCCCAAGCGCTGCGGCCACCTGGACGACAAGAGCCTGATCGACGCCGGGGAAATGTGCCGCAAGATCCGCATCGCGCGCCAGACGCTGTCCGACGACGACGCGCTGGTCATCGCGCGCACCGACGCCATCGCGGTGGAAGGCTTCGATGCCGCCATCGCGCGCGCCGAACGCTATATCGAGGCCGGCGCCGACATGATCTTCGTCGAGGCGCCCGAGACGCTGGAGCAGATCCGCGCCATCGCGCAGCGCCTGCCGGGCCTGAAGCTCATCAACATGTTCTACGGCGGCAAGACGCCGCTGGTGCCGCTGCCCGACCTGGAAGCGATGGGTTACCACCTGTCCATCATCCCCTCGGACCTGCAGCGCGCCGCCATCCACGCCATGCAGGCGACGCTGGCCGAGATCCGCAAGCACGGCGACAGCAGCGCGCTGGCCGAGCGCTTGGCGAGCTTCAAGGAACGCGAGGAGATCGTGCAGACCCGGCGTTATCTGGAGCTGGATCGGGTGTAGGGCGGGGCGTGGTCGCGCCATCGCGGCCACGTAGGGAGCAGGGATTGCTCGGGAAGGAGCTTCAGCGATCTTCCCGGGTGTGCCACAGGCGCAGCACGTAGATGATCGAGTCCTGGATTTCGTAACGGATTTCGTACTCGCCGACCAGGATCCTCCGGACCTCTCTTGGTTCGAATTGGAAGAGCTGTTCGCCGATGCGCGGGTTGGTCAGCAAACTGGTTGGCGCCTTGGTCAGCGCTTGCACGACCCGTGAGGCGGCGGGCGGGTTTACGGAAGCCAGGAATTCATACAGGCGCGTCAGATCGGAAAGCGCCTTGCTGGTCCATTGCAGCGCCATCAGCGCGGCGCCGGCAGCGGTTGATCCGTACCCAGGCTTGCGGCCCATGCCTGCACGGCCTGGTGGTCGATGACGTGCCCGGCGTCCACGTCAGCCAGCGCTTCCTGGGTCAGCCGGTCGCGTTCTTCTTCCTGGGCGATCCAGGCGGAAAGCGCCTGCTTCATGATCCAGCCACGCGAGCGTTCAAGCCTCGCAGCCATCTGATCCACCTTGTCTGCCAGCGGTAGCGGGACGTGCGCGGTCAGCACTTTGGTTGCTGCTGTCATGTTGCACCTTCTGTTGGAGTGGGCTTCTGTCGCAGCGAAGAGGCGACAGATGATCTGAAAATAATCATAGTGATTAAATTTCAATCGATCAAACCACTTATCGGGGACGGTTTTGAGCATGACGCCTGAACGTCCAATCCCGTGAATCCCCATGTCGTGATGTCATGAAGCAACGGCGGCGAAAACATCCCCGCCGCCGTTGTCTTATTCCCCGGTCGGTTCGGCCGGGCAGCGCGGCGGCAATGTCAGCGGCCACAGGCGCTGGCCGCGCGCATTGCGCAGGGTGCGCATGCCGCACTCCATGCCGACCGAGGCCAGCATTTCACCGCGCGTGTCGATCAGCAGGGACGCCGCGTCGGTGGATGCCACCGCGCGCTGGTCCTGGAACGTGGATGCGCGCGCATACGTGGCGGGGATGGCCAGCTTGCCCTGGCCGTCGACGTAGCCGTAGTGCTGGTCCAACCGGGCCACCGCCAGGCCATCGCGGCGCTGCCACAGCTCGTCGTAGACCGGGCCGACGTGCTTGCCTTGCTCGTTGACCGCGCGCGCCTGGCCGTTGGCCAGCGATTTCACCGCGCGGCCTTCGGAATAGGCGCCGACCCGGCCCGGCACGGCGCTGAGCCTGGGCTTGCCCTCGGTGTCGAAGTAGTCCGTGACCTGGCCCACGTTGGCCACGTGGCGCAGCCGGATCAGCCAGTCCGAGCCGACGGGCCAGCGCCAGTCGCCGACCGGCAGCGTGGCCACGGTGTTGCCCTGCGTGTCGACCAGGCGGTCTTCCTGGCCTTCCTGGTGGCCCAGGCGCAGCGCGCGCGCCGGCGAGCCGTGGAAGGTGGAGCCGCCCAGGCGCTCGGGCGCGATTTGCCAGCTTCCCGTGTTGTCGACGTAGCCGAGCCGGTCGCTGCGCTGGATGCCCAGCCAGCCGCCCAGCGGCGTAACGTCGGCGTCGGAGATTTCCCGGATCGACGTCGTGTCGCGCGAGATCTGCCAAAGGCGCTGGTTGGTCCGGGCCATGTAGCCGCCGGACGCGTCCTGCGCCACCTCGAGATGCGAGGCAAAGGGCGTGAGCACGCGGCCGTCGCGCGATGCCAGCGCGGACGGGCGCAGATACTCTTCTTCCTGCGCGCCGGCCTGGCGCAGCTGCCACAAGCCGCCGACCTCCGGGCGCGCCTCGCGGTACTCGGGCGGCACGATCCACTTGCCCTGCGTGTCGATGATGCCGGCGCGGTTCTCGCCCAGCGCGGCCTCGGCGCGGCCGTCGCGGAACATGCCGATGCGCTGGAATGCCGGCGGCGAGACCTCCTTGCCGGCGATGAAGTCGTACAGGCCCCAGGGATCACCCTCGGCGGCGGTGTTCAGGAAGCGCACCAGGCCCGGGCCGGCTACTTCGGCCTCGAAGAAATCGGGCAGTTCGTACAGCTTGCCGGCGCGGTCCACGATGCGCGCGGCGCCCTGGGCATAGGCCAGTGCGTAGCCGTGGCGGAACTGGCCGATGTGTTGCTGCGGTGGCAGGTCCATGGGCTTGCCGCGCGCGTCGAGCAAGCGCATGCCGGTCTCGGTGCGGGCGACGAAGCGCATGTCCTGCGCGGCCGGCTTGTCGCCGTCCTCGTCGCCGCCGTACTCGTCCTCGGATTCGTCCAGCGAGGCCACCGATTCCCAGGACGGGTCGGTCACGATGGTGCCGTCGGCCAGCACCAGGCCGGCGCGCGCCTCCTCGCATTGGCAGTGGCCCTGCGTCAGCAGGGCCAGTGGCGCGTCCGGTCCGGCGTGGCGCAAGGCGCGCATGGGCTGCTCGCTCAGCGCGGCCAGCGCGGCGGCGTCCAGCGCCGGCTTGCCATCGGGATTGAACACGGCCAGCAGCTTGCCGTCGGCGTCGTGCAGCCACAGGCGGCCGTGGACTTCGTCGAAGCCATCGATCTGGCCGACGGCGGCGGGCAGGGCGGCGCCATCGATCCAGCCGCCGCCTGGCGTCAGCAGGCCGAGCGGCCGGCGCGCTTCGCTCAGGAACAGCGCATAGCCTTGCGTCTGGCGCGGCGTGGCCAGATCCTTGCCCAGCGTCACCGCCTCGGTCCTGCCCGGCACCCACAGCTTCGCGGTGTCGCCGCTCATGGACAGCAGCGCCTTGCCTATCGGTTCGATGCGGCGCGATTGGCGTTCGTCGATGTTGCCCAGGCGCTGGCCCTTCGCGTCCAGCAGCTCGTAGCTGCCGCGCCGCAGCTCGGCCAGCCAGAAGGCGCCCATTGGCGCCAGGCTGCGATAGCCCTTGCCTGCACCGATGGCCTCGCCCTTGGCGTCCAGCAGCACGACTTCCTCGCGTCCTTGGGCGACGGCCAGCGTCCAGTCGGACTGGACCGTGATTTCCTCGTAGCGCGGCTCGACCACCCATTCCCACTTGTCGTTCAAGAGGCCGTATTCGCCGCGCTCGGTGGCGGCGATCAGCAGGTCCTTGCCGTAGGCGCCGGTAATGCGCCGGCCCGGCTCGTCGTAGCGCCGGGTGCCGTCGGGCGCCTGGTACTCGGGGCGGTAGCGCACGATCAGCCGCGCGGGCAGGCCGTCCGACAACTGCGCGTTGTCCACGGACGCGTCGAGCGCGTCGCCGGTCGGCTTGCCCTGGCGGTCGATGATCTGGCGTTTGCCGTCCAGCGTGACGATCGCCAGTCCGGCCTCGACGAAATCGGAGACTTCGTCGAAGCGCGGCGCGATGGCCATGCGGCCGCGGGCGTCGATATAGCCCCACTTGCCTTGCCACTGCACGGCGGCCAGCCCGTGATGGAAATCGCCGACCTGGTCGAAGATCGGCTTGATCGCGAGGCGGCCCTGGCCGTCCAGGAAGCCCCAGGCATGTCCGCGCAGCGAGGTGTCGGTCGGCACGCGCTTGATCGAGCGCAGGGCGGAAGGCAGCAGCACGGCGGCGCGGCCTTCGGAAATGGAACGGATGCAACCGCTGACGGCGTCGCTCTCGCCATCGTAGAAGCCGCCCGTCGCCAGCGGGCTGGGCGCGTCGTAGGCGCAGGACGCGTGCCAGTACTGCTGCGCCTGGGCGGCCAGGGGCAGGCCCAGCGCGGCGACGGCGCAGGCCAGGCGGGTGAGGGGAATCAGGCGTAAGGTCATGACTGTCCGGCTTGGGCGGTTTCGGTGGCCGGCGCGTATTGCAGGCCGGCGGCGTCGGGGCAGGCGAGCGGCTTGGCCGGCCAGGTCACGCGCTGCTGCGCGTCCTGGATGACGACGGCGCCGCAGACCAGCGAGAACGAGGCGGCGGCCTGGCCGCGCGGGTCGATGTACATGAGCTGGCTGCCGCGCCGCGCCAGGGCGCGGCCTTCGCGGAAATCATCGGCCCAGGCGAACTCGGGCGCGATGGCGTAGCGGCCGGTGAGGTCGATGTAGCCGTACAGCTTGCCGCTGCGCTGCTCGCGCCGCGCCCGCGCCAGGCCGTCGCGCAACGGACCCAGCTTGTTGAAATACGGACCCACGACGCGCTTGCCTTCGGCATTGATGAAGCCCTGGCGGCCGTTGTCGCCTTCGTACACCACCACGCCTTCGCTGGCGGTGGACGCGTCCACGCTGTAGGTCTTGTTGAAGCGAGCGATCTCGCGGCCCTGCATGTCCACCATCAAGCTGCGCGAGCCGTCGCGGTCCTCGACCACCAGCCGCTGCATCGAGGCCAGCGGCGTGGCGTCGCCCAGCCTGGCCTGCACGATGGCGCCGTTCTGGTCCATCAGGCGATAGCCCTGCGGCGTGTTGACGCGCGCCAGGCCATCGGGCTGCACGAAGAAGGGATTGAATTCGCCGTTCTCGGCGGCGATCTTCATGTTGCCGCGCGCGTCGATGGCGCCCTTGCGGTCGTCATAGCCGACCGAGATCCAGTCGCCGAACTGGCGCTGGTTCTCGGGCTTGCCCTGGAACATGCGGACCGAGCCGCCGCGCGCGTCGAACAGCATGGTGCCGCCGTCGGCCAGTAGGCCCATCTGGCGTCCGCCCTCCAGCGCCTGGGGCTTGCCGCGCAGCAGCGGCGAGACCTTGCCGGAGGGCAGGTGGTGCAGCCGATAGAAGCTGTCGTAGGCATCGGACTGCCCGGCCGGCTTGGCTTCCTCGGTCAGCATGTAGCCCTGGCCCAGGTAGTCGAGCCGGTACGCGCCTGCGTAGTCGGGCTTGACCCGCCACTTGCCGTCGCGGCCGATCACGCCCCAGCGCTCGCCGGATTGCGCGCGGGCCCAGTCGCCCTCGAACTTCTCGATGCCGGCGAGCGCGGGCTTGAGCGCGGGCGCGTTCTTGCGGATGTCCCACAGGCCCCAGACGCGTTCATGGTCTTCGTCCAGCGCGTAGTACGTGATCAGGCCGCCGTCGAGGTACTCGCCATTGCGGCGGACGCCATCGGGCAGGGCGGTCTTGCGGCCCAGCGCGTCGAGCAGCACGGTCTGGTTGCGGCTGTTGGCATCAAAGGGCAGGGCCCAGGCGTAGCCGCCGTTGAACGTATCCAGCTCCTGGTACTTCGGCGGCACCGCCCAGCGGCCGGCGGCGTCGATCGCGCCGACCTTGTCGTCGCGCGTGTGCGTCACCAGCGGCAGGCTGGCGTCGTAGGTCGCGATGCGGCTCCATGAGGGATCGATCACGATCTTGCCGTCGGCGGTGAGGATGCCGTTGGGCTGCTCGTAGTCGCTGGGCGACAGCGTCGCCAGCGGCAGCAGCGCGGCCTCGCGCGCCGACAGCCGCTTGTCCGGCTGCACCGGCGTCACGCTGTAGTCGCGCAAGCGCGCCGCCAGCGTGGGGCTCAGCAGCGGCCGGCCGTCGGCTGCGTAGATCTGGATCAGGGTCTCCGGGCTATTGGCCGAGCCTATGGCTGCGTCGGCCGCGGCCGCGGCGGCGGCTGCCGCCGCTTCCGAGACTGCTGTTTCCGCGACGGCGGCATCCACGGCCTGGCCGGCTTCCTGCGCCGCGTCCACTGCCACGGGCGCGGCATCGGCGGCTTGCGCCTCGACCGGCATGGCGGTCGGCCCCGGCGCGGGCATGTTCGCGGCGGGCTTGGGCATGATGACCATGGGCGGCGGCGGGGCCGCGACGGCGGGAGGATCGGGCAGCCGATAGACCGCCGGCGGCGTCGGGGGCGCCGGGTCCGGCTCGCGCGCGGGGCGGGCCTGCGCCGCGTCGGCGGCCGCGCCCTGCTCGGCATTCCTGTCGTTGCGCTTGCGCGCCGTGCGCGGGGACGGCGGCTCGGCGAGCGAGGTGTTGGCGGCGGCCTGCGAGGCGTCGATGGCGGCGCGGGTGGCGTCCACCGCCTCGTCCATCGCCCCTTCGGCCGCCGCATCGGCGGCGCCGTCCGAGGTC
Source organism: Achromobacter sp. Marseille-Q0513 (assembly GCF_018195695.1). Lineage (NCBI taxonomy): Bacteria > Pseudomonadati > Pseudomonadota > Betaproteobacteria > Burkholderiales > Alcaligenaceae > Achromobacter > Achromobacter sp. Marseille-Q0513. The sequence continues at coordinate 11,986 of NZ_JAGTJY010000044.1, forward strand.
CGGGCATAGACCCAGGCGCGGCCGTTCTGGATGTCCACGCGGCCTTGCGGCAGGGACAGGATGCTGAGCCGGCCGGCGGGATCGACCAGCAGGATCGCCTCGTCGTCACTCAGTACCGTCCAGCCCTCGCGCTTGTCCGGCCAGGCATAGTCCTGCTTGAAGCTGCGCATCGGTCGGAGGTCGGCGTCCAGCAGCATCGCCGGGGCGTTGTGTTCCCGCTTGATCAGCCATGCGCCGGGCGCCAGCAGCGCGACGCGGTCGCCATGGCGTTGCTTCGACAGCGCTCGGCCCTGTGGATCCACGAACTGCCAGCGCCCGTCGCGGCGCACGGCGATGACGTTGCCGTCGCGCAGCGGCGCCTCTTCGGAGCGCAGCGTTTCCGGCGTGACGGCCCAGCGGCCATTGGCGTCCAGCAGTCCCCACCAGCCGTTGTAGCGCGAGGCGCGCCGCTGGGCGGGGATCTGGCCCTGCGTCGGCTCGCCCAGCGCCATGACGTCGTCCGGCAGCGTCAGCGCGCGGCCGGTGGCGACGTTGAACAGGCGCGGCGGCTGCGGCACCTCGATCTCGGCCAGCGTCTGTCCGGGCCGGAAGCCCCAGCTGCGCGCGCCCAGCGGCAGCGTCTTGACGGTCCGGCCCTGGCGGTCGATGAGCACGTCGCGTTCGTCGATACGGACCAGCGCCGTGCCCTGGGCGTTGAAGCCGGTTGCTTCCGCATAGGCCGGGCGGATGGCCCAGGCGCCCTTGGCGTCGATATAGCCCCACAAGTCATCCTGGCGCACCGCGGCCAGACCGTTCTGGAACGGCGCGGCCTCCTGGAACGCGGGCGCGATCGCCATGCGGCCTTGCTTGTCGATATAGCCCCAGCGGCCGGCCTCATCTTCCTCGCTGCCGGTCATGACGGCGGCCAGCCCTTCGTGGAAGGGCTGCGCGCAGGGCGTGTAGGGATTGATCTCGTAGGTGCCGCGCTGGCATTCGCGCTGCCAGTCGGACATGGCGTGGGCGGGGCCGGCGGCGCCCAGGGCGGCCAGCGCGGCGGCCAGCGCCAGCGGACGGAAGAACGGCGCGCGCGTCATGCCGCCTCGCGCGCGGGGGAGGGCGCGCGCGTGCGCGCCGCCTGGGTGTTGCCTGGCCGGACCTGCCGCATGGTATGTCTGCCGGAAATAGTTGGGAAGCGGGCACTGTAACCAAGCGTGGCCGGCATCGCCGCGATAAATGTAACTATAGAAAACGATCCGTTAACAGGAGGACGTCATGGGCGCCGCGCATTCCGGCGAGCCGCGCGCGACTGCCCGCCAGTGCCAACCGCGCCGGGCGCGTGCCGATACGCACCGGCCGCCAGGGACTGGCATGCGCCGCGCGCATGCGGAACGTGAAAAATAATCGGTTGAGCGCGCGCCCGTGCGAGGCTGTAATGCCGTCATGCCCGCCAGCATGGGGGCCGACGCCATACGCCGGAGTCCGCCATGCCCCTTGCCGCCCCTTCCTCGCCCGCGCGCGCCGCGCCCGCCCTGTTGTGGGCCATGGTGCTGGCCGGCGGCGTCATCATGGGCTTGGCCCTGGGCGTGCGCCATGTGCAGGGGCTGTTCCTGCTGCCGGTCAGCATGGACCGGGGCTGGTCGCGCGAGACCTTCGCCATGGCCATGGCGCTGCAGAACCTGACCTGGGGCGTCGCCCAGCCTTTCACCGGCATGATCGCCGACCGCTACGGTTCGGCCAAGGTCATCGCCGCCGGGTTGGTTTTCTATGTGCTGGGCCTGGTCGGCATGACGCTCGCGGCCACGCCGGCGATGTTCGTGCTGTCGGCGGGGATCTGCGTCGGCATCGCCCTGTCCGGCACCGCCTTCGCCGTCATCTACGGCGCGCTGAGCCGGCTGGTCGCGCCCGAGCGGCGCAGCTGGGCATTGGCCGTGGCCGGCGCGGTCGGCGGACTGGGGCAGTTCACGCTGGTGCCGGCGGCGCAGTGGCTGATCAGCGGCGCGGGCTGGACGCGGGCGCTGTCGGTGTTCGCCGTGGCGCTGGCCGTGGCCCTGCCGCTGGCGCTGATCCTGCGGGAAGCGCGGCGCCCCGCGTCCGGCGCCGGCCCGTCGGAGCGTGACCAGCCGTTGGGACAGGCGATCCGCGAAGCCTTCGCGCAGCGCGGCTTCTGGCTGCTGAACCTGGGTTTCCTGGCCTGCGGCTTCCAGCTGGCCTTCATCGGCACGCACCTGCCCGCCTACCTGGCTGATCGCGGCCTGCGCGCGGCCGATGGCGTGGCGGCGCTGGCCATCATCGCGTTGGCCAACATCGCCGGCACCTATGTCTGCGGCATCCTGGGCGCGCGGCATCGCCGCAAGCACCTGCTGGCCTATATCTACCTGATCCGCGCCGGCGCGATGGCGCTGTTCTTCCTGCTGCCGCTGTCGGTGTGGTCGGTCTACGCGTTCTCGGCCGTCATGGGCTTCATCTGGCTGGGCACGGTGCCGTTGACCAATGGCCTGATCTCGCAGGTGTTCGGCGTGCGCTACATCACCACGTTGTTCGGCTTCGTGTTCTTCGGCCACCAGCTGGGCTCGTTCCTGGGCGTGTGGCTGGGCGGGCTGGTGTACGAGGCCACGCACTCCTACGACCTGATCTGGCTGGGCGCGATCGCGCTGGGACTGCTGGCCGCCATGCTGCACTGGCCTATCGACGACCGCGAACTGCCGCGCCCGCGTGCGGCGCCGGCGCGCGCCTGACGGCCGGCCTCGGCGTCCGCGCGGAGGAACGGCGCCGGGCCGCTATAGCGGCCGGTGCTGCGTGCCCGCGCCCATCGTGATGTGCAGCATGCGACAGGGGGCGGCCGCCTTGGCCGTGTGCCAGACGCCCTTGGGCACGACATAGGCCTGGTCGGCGCGCAGCACCACGGACTGGATGCCGGTGGGCCATTCCAGCTGCAGCTCGGTCTCGCCGGCGATCACGCGCAGCAGCTCGTCGGCTTCGGGGTGCATTTCCCACTGCTTCCAGTCCGAGGCGAATTCATATTCCGACACCAGCCAGCCTCGGCCGTAGGCGTCGAGCTGGTCCGGCGACTGCGACCAGAAGGCATTGCCGCCCTGCGTCGTGATGGAGGCGCCGTCGGTGTTGAGCAGCACGTAGTGCTTCGTAAGATCGGTGGCCATGGCATGCGCTCCTGCGCGGGGTGACGTTGCGGCCATGGTACGGCCATTCCGTGTCAGCGGAAAAGCTGCTGGAACCAGTCCTCGTCCGGCCCCCCGGCCGCGTCGTCCGTTGGCTCGGCCGGCACGTCGACCCGGTCGATGAAGCCGTGGCCGGGCAGATGGTCCACGCTGTAGGGCACGCCGCCCAGCACGGCGATGTCGGCCGGTGCCTGCAGCGGCCGCTCGCGCACGCCGGCCAGCGCCTCGCGCATGAAGTCGATCCAGACCGGCAGCGCGTTGCGCGAGCCATATTCCAGCCGGCCCAGCGAGCGCGGGATGTCGCGGCCGAACCAGACCACCGTGGCCAGCTCGTCCTGATAACCGGCGAACCAGCCGTCGCGGTAATCGTTGGTGGTGCCGGTCTTGCCGGCGAGGTCGCGCCGCTTGAGCGCGTTGGTGGCCGAGCCGGTGCCGCGCTGCGCGGCGTTGCGCAGCAGATAGGTGACCAGGTAGGCGTTGGCCGCCGAGATGGCGCGCGGCGCGCCCTCGCCGGCCACGTCAGGCCTGGCCCGGAAGGTCTCGGCCCCGGTGGCGTCGACGATGCGGCTGATGAGGTACGGCTTGACCTTGTAGCCGCCGTTGGCGAACACCGCGTAGGCGCCGGCCAGCTGCAGCGGCGTGACCTCGCCGGCGCCCAGCGCCATCGGCAGGTTGGACGGAATCCGGCGCGGATCGAAATCGAAGGCCTCGGTCACGTATTGCCGCGCGTAGGCCACGCCGACATGCTGCAGCACGCGGATCGCCACATAGTTCTTGGACCGCGCCACGCCTTCCAGCAGCGGGATCGGCCCCAGCGCCACGCCGTTGCCCTTGGGTTTCCAGACGCCCTTGCGCGAGGGCAGCTCGACCGGCGCGTCGTTCACCAGCGTGGACGGCCCCATGCCGCGCGCCAGCGCGGCGGAATAGACGAAAGGCTTGAAGGCCGAGCCGGCCTGCCGCCAGGTCTGCGTGGCGCGGTTCAGATGGTCCGCGCCATTGCCGCCGACCATGGCGCGGATCGCGCCGTCGCGCGGCGCCACGGCGGCCAGCGCCGCCTGCGCCTCGGCGGGCGCGGTGATCTCCAGGCCCTGGCCGCCGGCGCGCAGCCGCAGCACGGCGCCGGGCCGGATGCCCGCGCGCGCCACGCTGCGCGCCGCGCTGGCCGTGCGCGCATAGGCCAGGCCCGGCTTGCCGATGCGTTCGGTCGTGCCGTCGGCGCGCATCACCGTCACCGCGTCCTCGGCGGCGGTCAGCACCAGCGCGGCCTCGGCGCCGGGCAGGACGGGCCGTTCGCGCAGCAGCCGCGCGATCGCCTTGGCGTCCGGCGCCGCGTCGGCCAGGCCCAGCGCCGCTGGATCGCCCTGGGCCTCGGGGCCGGAATAGGGATGGCGATGCGTGTGCGCGTCCAGGCCACGGCGCACGGCGGCCTCGGCGGCGCGCTGCTCGGCCAGGTCGATCGTGGTCCAGACGCGCAGGCCGCTTTCATAGATGGCGTCGCCCTGCTGCTCGTGCAGCAGGCGGCGGACCTGCTCGGCCACCGAAGCGCCGGCGCCGTCGCGCGGCGCCGGCGCCGGCGGGCGGTAGTCGGGCGCGCGCAATGCCTCCTGGTACTCGTCCTCGCTGACATAGCCCAGCGCGCGCATGCGGTCCAGGATGTAGCGTTGGCGGACCCTGGCCCGGCGCGGATCGCTGATGGGATTGAAGCTGGAAGGCGCCTTGGGCAGGCCGGCCAGCATCGCCGACTGGCTCAGCGTGAGTTCGTGCGCGTCCACGCCGAAGTAGGCGCGCGCCGCCGCGCCGAAGCCGTAGGCGCGCTGGCCCAGGTAGATCTGGTTCATGTAGAGCTGCAGGATCTGGTCCTTGTCCAGCGTCTGCTCGATCTTCAGGGCCAGCAGGATCTCCGTCAGCTTGCGCGCATAGGTCTTGGCGCTGGACAGGTAGAAGTTGCGCGCCAGCTGCATGGTGATGGTGCTGGCGCCCTGGGCGCGGCTGTCGTCGGCCAGGTTGACCAGCGCGGCGCGCGCCACGCCCACCAGGTCCACGCCGTTGTGCTCGTAGAAGCGCGCGTCCTCGGCCGCCAGCAGGGCCAGCTTGAGCGTGCGCGGGAATTCGTCGATGGACAGCGGGATGCGGCGCTCCAGGCCGTATTCCGCGATCTGCGTGCCGTCGGCCGCGTAGATCCGCAGCGGCTCCTTGGGCTGGTAGCCGGACAGCGCGTCCACCTCCGGCAGCGACGGGTACAGCACGGTGGCCACGTAGTACAGGCCCGCGCCGGCGACGACGAGGGCGGCCACCAGGGCCGCGACCAGCAGGGTAAGAAAGGTCTTCATCCAGGCGTTTCGGAAACAGCGTGAGGCGGCGGGCGTCAGATGCCGGCGCCGCGGCGGTCGGGCGGCGTGGCCAGGATGCGCAGCGCGCCGCGCAGGATCTCGGCGAACACGGGCCCGGCCGCCGGGCCGCCGTAGTACGAGCCACGAGTGGGTTCGTCGATCATCACGGCCACCACCAGCTTCGGGTCGGAAACCGGCGCCAGGCCGACGAAGGTGGCGCGGTACTTGCCGGCCGCGTAACCGTTGCCTTCCTGCTTGCGCGCGGTGCCGGTCTTGGCGCCGACGCGATAGCCGTCCAGCATCGCGATGCGCGCGGTGCCGCCGGGCGAGGCGGACGCTTCCAGCATCAGCCGCAGCGTGCGCGCGACCTCGGGCGACATCACGCGCACCGCGGGCGCCGGCGCGCGGCCGGCGTACAGCGTCAGCGGCGGACGCAGGCCATCGTTGCCGAAGGCCGCGTAGGCCTGGGCCAGCTGCGCCAGCGACACCGACAGGCCATAGCCATAGGCCATGGTGGCCTGCTCGATCGGCTTCCAGCGCTGCGCCGGACGCAATCGGCCCGGCGCCACGCCGGGGTAGTCCCGCAACGGTTTCTCGCCCAGTCCGAACAGCCGGAAGTTCTGCCACATTTCTTCCGCGCTGAGCCGCTGCGCGATGCGGACCATGCCGATGTTGCTGGACTTGGCCACCACCTGGCCCAGGTCCAGCGTGCCGAAGTCGCGCGTGTCGCGGATGCGCGCGCCGTGGATCTCCAGCACGCCCGGCGCCGTGTCGAAGCGCGTGTCCGGCGCGACCCGGCCGCGCTCCAGCGCCAGCGCCACCGTCAGGGGTTTGATGGTCGAACCCGGCTCGAAGGTGTCGGTCACGGCGCGGTTGCGCATGCCGTCGGCGCGCTGTCCGCCGGGATGGCCCGGGTCGGCGCTGGGCAGGTTGGCCAGCGCCAGGATCTCGCCGGTGCGCGTGTCCACCACGATGGCGCTGGCCGCGCGCGCGGCCGAACGCTCCATCGCGGCGCCCAGGGCCTGCATGGCCACGCGCTGGATGCGCATGTCGATGGACAGCGTCACGTCGCGGCCCGGTTGCGGCGCGGCCAGCGTGCCCAGCTGTTCCACCACGCGCCCGAGCCGGTCGACGATCACGCGGCGGCGGCCGGCGCTGCCGCGCAGTTCCGCCTCGTTGGCCAGTTCGATGCCTTCCAGCCCTTCGCCGTCGATATTGGTCAGGCCGATCACATTGGCGATATCGCTGCCCTCCGGGAAGGAGCGGCGCGTGGTCTCGGTGAGGTTCAGGCCGGGGATGCGCTCGCTGTGCAGCGCCAACGCCGTGTCGCGCGCCACCTGGCGCTTCAGGTACAGGAAGCGCCTGTCGCCGTGGCCGCGCGCGGCCACCTCGTCCGGCGGCATGTCCAGCGCGACGGCCACCTGGCGCAACTGCGCGGGCGTGGCCGTGGCGAATTCCTGCGGCACCACCCAGACGTCGGCCATCGGTTCGCTGATCGCCAGGATCGCGCCGTTGCGGTCCAGCACCCGCGCCCGCGCGGGCGTGCTTTCCACGGTGCGCTCAAAGCGCAGCCGGCCCTGGTAGGCATAGAACTCGCGGTCCACCACCTGCACCCAGAGCGCTCTTGCGGCCAGCGCGCCGAAGCCCGCCAGCACCAGCAGCAGCACCAGTCGCGCGCGCCAGGGCGGCAGCGTCCGCGCGCGGGCGATCGCGGGGCGGTGATACGAAATCGCAGGGTCGCGCATCCATTCCGGCATGAAACCGCCGTGTCCTCTTTTGCAACAGCATTGCTAATGAACGGACGGACCGCGTACGCGGCCGCTTCCGTAGCCGCGGCTCATTCTGGGACATAATGGTTTACCCTACAAACGCGATTTTCTAATTCGATCCTTAGAATTTTTAATGTCACCGATGATCGATTCCCTGTCGCTCAACGCGCTGCGCTGCTTCGAGGTGTCCGCGCGATTGCTGAGCTTCACCAAGGCGGCGCGCGCGCTGCACCTGACGCAGAGCGCGGTCAGCCAGCAGATCCGCACGCTGGAAACGCAGCTGGGCTATGCGCTGTTCCTGCGCGGCCACCGCAGCCTGTCGTTGACCGCCGAAGGCCAGGCGCTGCTGGACAGCGCCAGCCGCGCCTTCCTGGACATCGAACGCACGCTGGCGCGCTTGAGCGCGCGCCGGCGCCAGCTGCAGGTGGCCTGCTGCCCGTCCTTCGCGCTGCAATGGCTGGTGCCCAGGCTGGATGCCTTCCGCAAGGCCGAACCCGGCATCGAGGTGAAGATCTGGGCCGAATTCCCTGTGCTCGCCGGCTCCGGCGCAAGCGCGGTCGATGCCGACGTGGAGATCAGCTATCCGCGCACGCCGGACCCGGCCGACATCGAGCTCATGCCCGAATACCTGGGCCTGGCCGGCAGTCCCGCGTATCTGGAGCGGCATCCCGGCATCGCGGCGCGGGCCTCGCTGGACGGCGTGGTGCTGCTGCACGACAGCCTGGCCTGGCATGGCGGCTCGGAACACGCGGAATGGGAGTACTGGGCGGGCGCGTTGCAGCCGGCGTGGCTGGCGCAGGGCGCGCATGCGCAGTTCAACTTGGTCAGCATGGCCATCGGCGCCGCCATGAGCGGGCAGGGCGTGGCGGTGGGACGGCGTTCGCTGATGATGGACGAGCTGGCCGCCGGCACGCTCAAGCTGGCCGTGCCGGAGCTGCTGCGCTCGCCCGCCAGCCATTGCGTGCGGTTGAACAACGCCTCGGACCCGCGCGCGCATGCCTTCGTGCGCTGGCTGACGCAGGCCTGCGCGGCGTTCTCGGAAGCCGCCGGCCGCGACCTGCGCAAGCTGGGCGCGGTCCACGTCGAGGCCTGAGCGGCCCGCGCATCGCGTTCAATGGTCGGCGGCCGCCTGCTTGATCCAGTTCGCGATGTCGCGCACGGCGGGCTGCACGTAGGCCGCGCGGCCCAGCAGCATGAAGCGCAGCTTTTTCCAGAGCGTCCAGTCGCTGACGATCTGGTCGTTGAATTGCGGCGCGCGCAGCAGCACGTGGCCGGCGTCGGGCACCAGCATGACGCGCTTGTCCGGTGCGCCGGCGAACAGCAGGCGATAGCGCTCGGCGTTCACGGCCGCGTCCACGTTGGGGTCCATCTCGCCCCACACGGCCAGCACCGGGCCGTGCATTTTCGGGATCCAGCCGGACGCGTCCGACAGATAGTTGCGTTGCACGTAGCGGGCGCGCGCCGGGTTCATGTCGGGCCGCGCCGCCAGCACGTCCGCCAGCGGGCGCGGTTCGCCGAACAGCGCATCGTTGCTGGTCCGCTCGGAGGCCAGGCGGCGCGCGATCTCGTCGTCCGCGACGCCCTGGGCCTGCAGCCGCTTGCGCGTGTAGTAGGCGCCCTGGTCACGCCAGTTCACCGCGCCGCCGATGATGACGGTGAAGGCGGGTTGCGCGCGGCTGGCGACGATGGGCAGCACCCAGCCCGCTTGCGAGAAGCCCAGGAAGCCGACCCTGGCGGCATCCACGCCGGGTTCGGAGCGCACGCGCAGGTAGGCGGCCATGGCCTCGGCGGCGCGGTCCTGCATGGATTGGTCCAGCCAGTTGCCGGCGCTGCGGCCCACGCCGGGCTTGTCCCAGGTGAATACGCCGATGCCCTGGTCCAGCAGCTGGTTGATGAAGGGCAGGTAGCCGTCGTCGGAGTAGCGGTCCTGCGGGCCGTCGCCGTGCACGAACAAGGCCACTGGCGGCGCGGCCACGTCGCGCGGCAGGATCAGCGTGCCGGACAGCCGGTCCGGCCCGGCATGGAAGGTGAGCGTGCGCGTTGTCGCCGATTCCAGCGAGAAGTCGCGCAGGCCGCTGAAGCACAGCAGCGCGGTGATGGCGGCGCTCAGGACGAGTACGGCGGCGATGAGGATCCGCGCGCGCCGGCGCAGCGGGAACAATGTCGGTGGGATGGTGGGCAAGACAGGCCTGTCGTGGTCGGTATGCGCGGTTTTATTATTAGATCGATTGATCTAATTATTATTCATGGCGCTCGCGGGCCTGTCAAATCGCGCATGTGTGGGCGTGTGGCGGATGCCAGGGCCGACGTGCCATGGCGGTCGCGGCAGGGTTACAGTAGGGGCCTCGCGGACGGGCCGTCGCCCGCTGCGCCATCATGAACAGCCATGGCCGCCGCGTCGCCTGACGCGGCGATGCCGTGGCGCACGGGGGATCAGCATGAATCGCGGATTCGAAGGCGTCAGGCCGGCGTCCGAATCATCCATCGAGATCAGCTTCGAGTTCGAAGGCCGGCGCTGCGTCGAGCGCATCCGCGCCAAGCCCACCGCCGCCAACCTGAAGCGCGCCGCCGAGCGCAGGAGCGCCATCCAGGCAGCCATCGCGCGCGGCGATTTCGATTACGACACCGAGTTTCCCAAGCGCGGCGCTGCCGGCAAGCCCACTCAAGATCCAGCATGACCAGCGATACCTTCATACCCCTGCAGGACCTGACGCCCGACACTTTCCACGCCTATGGCTGGATGCTGGGCAAACCCATGCCGGACGGCAACGGCGTGCCGCTGTACACCAACTCCGCCACGGATTTCTGGCAGGAACACGTGTTCAACACGGGGGGCGGCGGCGACGCCGAGCTCTTGTGGGTCAACTATCGCAGCCGCGACGCCGACATCGCCAGCCTGGAAAAGCATCTGCTGACCCAGCAGGCCATCGTGCCGCTGACCGGCGCGGTGGTGCAGGTGGTGGCGCAGAGCGCGCAGGACGGCAGCCCGGACCTGGCCACGCTGGCGGCCTTTCGCGTGCCGCAGGGACAGGGCGTCTGCATGCGCGCCGGTTGCTGGCACGCGACGCGCGTGGCCGGCGGCGAAGTGGCCTGCCTGATGCTCACGCGCCGCTCGACCACGCTGGACCTGATCCAGCACCTGAGCACGGACGCATCGATCACGGAAAGCGCCATCGCGGCGATACCGGCGCGTCGTCTGACCGGCCTGGAACGCCCGGACTGAGCCGCCCGGCGGGGCGACGGCCCTAGAAGTCGTCGCTGCGCCAGACCTTCAGCACGCGGCCGAAGATCTGCAGGTCCATGCCTTCGGTGATGTCCCAGGCGTCGTACTTGGGGTTTTCCGACTTCGCGCGGATCAGCAGGCCGCGCGCGCTGGGAATGCGCTGCAGGCGCTTGATGAACCCCTCGTTGCCGACGCGGAAGAAGAACACGCCGTCGATGTCGGCCCTTTCCACGCCCAGGTCCACCAGCAGCGGATCGCCCGGATTGAACATGGGCCGCATGCTGTCGCCGAAACCCGTCACCACGCAGAGCTTGTTGGCCGCCGTGTAGTGGCGCACGTTCCTGTGCAGCCATTCCTGGCTGACGCGCAGGCTCTGGATCACGCCCGGCTGGTCGCGCAGTTCCACGCCCGCGCCCATGGCGCCGCCGGTGTCGAAGCGCGGGATACGCAGGTCATCGTCGTCCGTGGGCGACTGGTGCGGCGAGTCCAGCACCAGCGAGCCGGATCCCGAGCCGGCGTCGGCCGATTCGTCCAGCAACTGCTCCAGCGTCAGGCCCAGCCCGGCGGCCAGCCGCGAGGCGTACTTCGAGCGTTCGCTGTCGCGGCCTTCGAGCGCGGCGATGGTGCCGACGCCCACGCCGGTGCGCGCTTCGAGTTGTTCGAGGGTGAGGCCGAGCGCGCTGCGGTAGCGCCTGATTTGTTTTCCGAGTGCCATGGGGTGGGACGCTAACAGTTGTGGAAAATTGTGCAACAACAAGTGTTGAAATCAAGATTATACATTTGTAGAATTGCTGCATGAACCACACGAAATATGTACGTCTTTCAGATGGAAGCATTGGTAGCGTTTTGCTACTGAAACCCGGCTGTCCGCCGCTGGGCGCCCTGGCGCGCGCCCGGGCCGGCGCGGCGTCGGCAAGGCCGGCGGCGGAGCCGGGCAAGGCAATGGATCACATGGACAAGGAGCGGCAGATGGAACAGGCAAGGCAGGCGGTATTGCGGGTGTCGCAGGGCTGGGTCGCGCCGGCGCGGCGCGAGGTGGCGGTCACGCCCAAGGCGGCGGCGCCGCGCGCGGTCATCAGGCTGGCGCCGCGCACGGCGCCCACGGAAGCCGATCAGGCCGAAGCCCTGATCATGGACTGGTATCACTGGACGCGCGGCTATCGTCCCAAGCTGGGCGTGGGCCGCATCGCCGCCTTCGCGCGCGGCATGGTGCCGGACGACGCCTATGTCGACAGCGAAGACGTGGATGCGCGCCTGAACGCCGCGCGTTGCCAGCAGGTCGACCTGTGCATCGACGAGCTGCCCTGGCAGCAGCGCGCCGCCATCGGCGTGCATGCCGGCAACAAGGCCGCCGGCGCGGCCGTGTTCCGCAATCCGCGCCTGTCGCCGCAAGCGCAGCATGCCGCCTACCTGGACGCGCGCGCCGCCCTGCTGCCGGCCCTGCGCCGGCGCGCGCTGCTGGCCGCCGGCCAGGTGCGACACGCCGATCGCCAAAGCGCTTGTGAGGGCCGGGCGGCCGCTGCATAATTACTTCCGTCGGGGCAAGTTGCGCCCGGCCGAAACAGAACCCGCGGAACTGCACCGACAAGCAGGCCGCGGGTTTTTTGTTGTCGGCCGAGACGCGGCACTCCGACAGGTTTTGCTGGAGGCTCCCGGGCGCATGCCCCGGAGCCTCTTTTTCTTCACAGAACCGTTCCGGCCGCGGCGTTCGCTACTTGCGGGACGCAAGCGCATCGCCATGCGCGCGGCCCGGCGGTTCCTTCCTTCATGGATGAGCGGCAGGGTCCGCAAGTCCGTTTCGCCCGCCATTTCCGGCGGGTTTTTTTTTGGAGTCAGTAATGGCTGGTACTACCGTTTCGCAATTCGTTCAGACCCAGGGCACGCAGCTGGAAGTGTCCACCACGAGCACCAACGACCTGGCCGCCACCGGCCTGACCTACGCCGACCTGGCCATCACCATCAAGGACCCGAACTTCCAGGGCGGCCAGACCACCGAGATCGACGTTACCGTGCTCAAGTCCGCCGCCAAGGAATACGCGCTGGGCCTGGACGACAGCGGCACCTTCAGCATGGCCGGCAACTGGAAGGCCGGCGACGCCGCCCAGAAGGTGCTGGTCGCGGCCCGCAGCGACAAGAAGAGCCGCGCCTTCCGCGTGACCTTCGCCGACGGCTCGAAGTTCGAGTTCCTGGGCCTGGTCACGCAATACCAGTGGCAAGGCCAGCTGGACAACGTCGTGTCCGCCACGTTCAACGTGCGCGTCACCGGCGCCGTCAAGATGACCGACGCCCCGGCCAACGGAGGCTGAGCGCCATGACGGACACGTCGATCAAGGCCCGCGCCAAGGCGCCGGCCAGCTTGCGCGACCGGGTCACCGATCCGCTGGCGGGCTTTCGCTCGGAAGCGCTGAACGTTCCCGAGTGGGACGGCGCCAGCGTGATCGTGCGCGCGCCCAGTCCCAGCGATCACCTGTTCCACATCCGCGCCATCTGGGCCGCCGCGGGCGTCACGCCCGGCGAGGCCGATGACAGCGTGCGCGCCAAGCTGGACGCGCCGGGCGTGGACTACACCCGCGCCTCGGCCAGCCTGCTGGTGCGCACGCTGTACGAGCAGACCGAGGCCGGCCCGCGCCGCGTCTTCGGCGACGCCGACGTGGATGCGGTGGCCGCGGCCTTCGGCCCGGCGCACCTGATGCTGGCGGCCAAGGCGATCGAGCTGGGCAACCTCGGGGAGGGAGCCGACGCGCACGCAAAAAAGCCTTCCAGGAAACGCCAGACCTCCGTTTCCTGATGATCCTGGCCCTTCGGCTGGGCCGCACCCTGGGCGAGTTGATGGACGCCATCGACACCCATGAGCTGTCCCTGTGGCGGGAGTTCAACCGCCAGTCGCCGCTGGGCGACGAGCGCGCCGACCTGCTGGCCGCAAGCCTCGCCGCCGTGGTGGCGCAGGCGGCGGGCGCCAAGGTCCGCGTCACGGACATGCTGGTGCGCTGGGACGCCGACGATGCGCAGCCGTCCGCCGAGGCGGGCGCCGACGCGTTGAAGGCGTTCCTGCTGTCGAAGGTCAACAAGGGGTCTTGATGACGTGTCCGGCCCGCCGCGTGCGGGCCGGGGGCGGCACGATGATGTGTGGAAAATCATGACGAACAACTCAACGAGCTCCACCGAACAGCGGGCGTTGAACGCTGCGGTGAAGCAGACGAATGACAGCCTGAAGGCGCAGAGGCAAGAGGCGAACAAAGCCGAGCAGGCGCTGCTCAACCACGCGAAAGCGGCGGGCCAGGCCGGCATGGCGAGCAAGAACGAAACGGGTGCTCTGAAGAGCGGCAACACCGAGCGTGGAAAATCCGTCCAGCTGTTGGGCAAGGAAACGCAGGCGCGCCAGTCCTCGCTGGCCGAGCAGACCATTGCCGACATGGAACGCGCCCTGGCGCTGTCGGGCAAGACTTCCGCGGCGGACAAGATGGTGTACGAAACCTCGCGCGGCAAGTTCGCGGGCGAGGACGAGGGCACCAAGAACATGCTGATGTCGGCGGCCAGGGAAACCGACTGGAACGACGAGGAAAGCGCCCGGCGCGCCTATATCAACAGCGTGACCGGCAAGAATCCGGAACGCGACGCCGAGAACGCCAGGAAGCTCGGCTGGGCCAGGGACGAGTACGCCAGGGGCGGCCTGACCGACACGGAGCTCTACAAGCAGGAACGCGAACTCGGCAAGAAGGACGACCCGGACTTCATGACCAAGCTGATCGATAGCCTGACCGACTCGGCGCGCGAGGGCGCGGGCAAGATCCAGGACATCCTGGGTACCCGCATGTACGACTTCGTTTCCGACAAGTTCGACAAGATGGGGCTGTCGTTCCTGAACTCGGTGGCGAAGATGGTCAGCTCGGCCGCGTCGGCCAAGCTCATGGACCTGATGTTCGGTGATTTCACTAAGGGCGGGCCCCTAGGCGGCTTGCTTGGCGACATCGGCGGATTTTTCGGGGATATCGGCAATTCGGTGATGGGTCTCTTTGGGTTTGGTTCCCAGCCTGTCGCACAGGCCTTTCCGGTCAAGTTCGCGACAGGCGGAGCATTCACTAACGGCGTCGTCAACCGCGCCGTCGCCTTCCCCATGGGCCTGATGGGCGAAGCCGGTCCCGAAGCCATCATGCCGCTGCAACGCGGCGCCGACGGCTCGCTGGGCATCCGCGCCTCCTTCGCCGGGCTGCCCCAGGACAGCGGCGCCGGTTCGGGCGCGGGCGGCGTGGCCGTGAATGTCTACGTGCAGGACGGCAACGTCAGCGCCAGTTCCGATTCCGGCGAACCCGGCTGGAAGCAGTTTGGCCAGCAGATCGGAGAGTACGTCACGCAGCTGGTGGACCGGCGCATGTCGCAGTCCTACCGCCAGGGCGGTCTCGCCTGGCAGGCCAGCAACAACCGTTTGGGAGCCTGAGCATGGCATTCGAAGTCTTCAACTGGTCGCCGCGGCCCAATCCCGTCGGCGCCTTCAAGGACCGCACGCTGCGCGTGCAGTTCGGCGATGGCTACGAGCAGGAGGCCGCCGACGGCATCCATACCGTCACGCAGTCCTGGCCGCTGCAATTCGTGGGCAACGAGGTCTACGTGCGTCCCATCCTGGATTTCGTGCGCCGGCATGCCGGCGGCAAGTCTTTCCTGTGGACGCCGCCGCTGGGCGTAGAGGGCCGCTACAAGGCGCGCTCGCTGTCGGTGCAGCCCATGGGCGCGGACATGTACACCATCGCGGTCACGTTCGAAGAGTCCGTGGCCCCCTGAAGCGCGCGCCGGCGGACCCGGCCGGGCGCGCGCAATTTCCGCGATGCGGATGGAGTTTGAGCAAATGGGCATCAACGCAGACATACAAAAACTTGAGCCGGGCGCGCTGGTCGAGCTGTTCGAGCTGGACGCCAGCAGCATCGGCGGCGAGGTCCTGCGGTTCCACGGCTACATGCAGGTCGGACCGATCTTCTGGCAGGGCCAGCGCTACGAGCCCTGGGCCATCCAGGCCGAGGGCTTCGAGCAGGTGGGCGAAGGGCAGCAACCCTCGCCCACGCTACGCGTGGGCAACATCGGCCAGGACGCGCAGGGCCGGCCGCTGGCCGGCGTGATCTCGTCGCTGTGCGTGCATCTGGACGACCTGGTGGGCGCGCGCGTGGTGGCGCGGCGCACGCTGGGCAGATACCTGGACGCCGCCAATTTCCCGGATGGCAACCCCAGCGCGGATCCGCGCGAAGAGCTGCCGCCGGAAATCTGGATCGTGCAGCAGAAGACGCTGGAGACGGCGCAGGTGGTCGAGTTCACGCTCGCCAGCGCGCTCGACTTCAACGGCCAGAAGCTGCCCGACCGGCCCATCATCGCCGGCGTGTGCGCGTGGCTGCGCAAGGGCGGCTATCGCGGCCCCTACTGCGGCTACACCGGCGGGCGCATGTTCGACCTCAACGGCAACCGGGTCACCGATCCCACGCTGGACCGCTGCTCGGGCCTGATGTCCGACTGCAAGCAGCGCTTCGGCGAGTACGAGGTCATCAACTTCGGCGGCTTCCCGTCGGCCGACCTGATCAGGGGCTAGCATGCGCAAGAAGACCTTGCAGGCGATCCGCGACCATGGCGTGGAGGCCTATCCGCTGGAATGCTGCGGCCTGGTGCTCAAGTCCGGCCGGCGCGAGTGGTATCAGCCCTGCCGCAACACCGCGGCCAGCGCCGAGCACTTCGTGATGTCGGCCGAGGACTACGCCGCCGCCGAGGAAAGCGGTGACATCGTGGCCGTGGTGCACTCGCATCCGGACGCGCCGGCCGCGCCCAGCGAGGCCGACCGCGTCGCCTGCGAGGCCTCGGGCCTGCCCTGGTACATCGTGGCGGTGGAAAAGGCCGACGACGGCGGCGTCGCCGCCGGCGAGATCCGCGGCTTCGCGCCCGAGGGCTACCGGGCGCCGCTGCTGGGCCGCCAGTTCGCGCACGGCGTGCTGGACTGCTACACGCTGGTGCGCGACTGGTACGCGCGCGAGCGCGATATCGTCCTGCCCGATTTCTCGCGCGACGACGGCTGGTGGGAACCCGGCAAGCCGGGCGACCTGTACATGGACCACTACGCCGAAGCCGGCTTTCGCCCCTTGCGGGCCGATGAAACGCTGGGGCCGGGCGACGTGGTGCTGATGCAGGTCCGCTCCGACCGCGCCAACCACGCCGGCGTGTTCCTGGGCGACGCGGCCCTGGCCGAGGAACCCGGGCTGCACCCATTGCCGGACGCCATGCTGCATCACCTGTACGGACGCGATTCCGAACGCGTGGTGTACGGCGGCTTCTGGCGCGAATCGACCCGCGCAGTGTTGCGCTACCAAGGACAAGCATGATCGAAAGAATACGTACCGTGCGGCTGTACGGCTGGCTGGGCCGCGCCTTCGGCCGCGAGCACCGGCTGGCCGTGGCCAGTCCGGCCGAGGCGGTCAGGGCGCTGTGCGCGCTGCTGCCCGGTTTTGAGAAGGCGCTGGCCGACAGCGATGATCGCGGCGTGCGCTTCGCCTGCTTCGCGGGCCGGCGCAACCTGGCCGAAGACGAGCTGGGCCTGCCGGTGGGCGACGATGCCATCCGCATCGCGCCGGTGCTGGCCGGGGCCAAGAGCGGCGGCCTGTTCCAGACCATCCTCGGCGCCGTGCTGCTGGCGGCGGCGACCTTTTACTCGGGCGGAATGGCCGCGGCCTTCAAGGCCGGCACCTGGGTCAGCGCCGTCGCCGCCATGGGCGCGTCCATGATGCTCAACGGCGTGGCGCAGCTGCTGTCGCCGCAGCAACGCATGCTGAGCGTCAGCGACGGCCCGGACAACGGCGCTTCCTACAACTTCAACGGCCCCGTGAACACCACGGCCCAGGGCAATCCCGTGCCGCTGCTGTACGGCGAAATGTTCGTCGGCAGCGCCACCATCTCCGCGGGCATCTACTCGGAAGACCAAGCATGAAACAACGACAACGCATCAGGAAAAAGGCGCCCGAGGGCGCCTTTTCTCATGGCGCGCCCATCCCGGCCGGCCACAAGGGCGGCAAGGGCGGCGGCGGCGGGCGCACGCCCGTGGAAGTGCGCGACAGCCTGCACAGCACGGCCTATGCTCGCGTCATCGACCTGCTGGGCGAGGGCGAGATCTACGGGCCGGTGCATGGCATGGACAACGCGCTGCGCGACGTCTATCTGAACGGCACGCCGGTCGCCAACGCCGACGGCACGCTGAATTTCAGCGGCGCGGCCATCGACTTTCGCACCGGCACCCAGCTGCAGGAGCCGTTGCCCGGCTTTCCGGCGGCCGAGAGCACCATCGCCGTCGGCGCCGAGCTGAAGGCCGCGCAGCACTGGACGCGGCTGTTCGCCAACCTGCAGGCCTCGGCCATCCGCGTCACGCTGGGCGTGGAAGGCCTGAGCAAGGCCAACACCGGGAACGGCGACATCAACGGCTATCGCGTCGAGTACGCCATCGACCTGAGCGTGGACGGCGCCGGCTACCAGGAAGTGCTGGCCAGCGCGTTCGACGGCAAGACCACGCAGCGCTACATGCGTTCGCACCGCATCGAGCTGCCGCGCGCGCGCCAGGGCTGGAGCATCCGCCTGCGCCGCATCACGCCCAATGCCAACAGCAACACCATCGCCGACCGCACCTTCATCGACAGCGTCACCGAGGTCATCGACGCCAAGCTGCGCTACCCCATGTCGGCCGTGGTCGGCATCAAGATCAACGCCTCGCAGTTCCAGAGCATCCCGACGCGCGCCTATCACGTGCGCGGCCGCATCATCCGCGTGCCGTCCAACTACGATCCGGAACTGCGCAGCTACAGCGGCGTCTGGGACGGCACCTTCAAGCTGGCCTGGACCAACAACCCGGCCTGGGTCTTCCACGACCTGATCAGCAATGATCGCTACGGCCTGGGCACGCGCGTGCCGGCCGGCTGGCTCGACAAGTGGGGCCTGTACCAGATCGGCCGCTACTGCGACGAGATGGTCGACGACGGCTTCGGCGGCAAGGAACCGCGTTTCACCTGCAACGTCTACCTGCAGCAGGCCGCCGACGCCTACCGCGTGGTGCAGGACTTCGCGTCCATCTTCCGAGGCATGGCCTACTGGGCCAATGCCTCGGTGTTCGCGGCCGCCGACATGCCTTCCGACCCGGTCTACACCTACTCGTCGGCCAACGTGGTGGACGGCAAGTTCAGCTACGTGGGCTCGGCGCTGGGCACGCGCTACACGGTGGCGCTGGTGTCGTGGAACGACCTGTCCGAGATGGGCCGGCAGAAGGTCGAGTACGTCGAGAACCGCGAGGGCATCGCGCGCTACGGCATCCAGCAGGTCGAGGTCACGGGCTTTGGCTGCACCTCGCGCGGCCAGGCGCATCGCGTCGGCAAGTGGATGCTGCTGACCTCCAACCTGGAAACGCGCTCGGTCACGTTCTCGGTGGGCCTGGACGCCTGCCGCGTGCGTCCCGGCAGCATCATCCGCGTCGCCGACCAGCACCTGGCCGGCCGCCGCATCGGTGGCCGCATCCGCGAGGCCACGACCACCGTGGTCACGGTGGACGCGGAGCTGGGCGTGCGTCCCGGCGACCGGCTGACCGTCAACCTGCCCAGCGGAGTGTCCGAGACGCGCGTGGTGGCGGGCGCGGTCGGCACCGGACTCACCGCGGACAACACCGTGTTCACCGTGGACACCACCGAGCTGACCGCCGACCTGGTGGGCCTGCCCGGTTCGGTGCTGCACATCACCGTCACCGCGCCGTTCTCGCAGGCGCCGCAGGCCGAGTGCGTGTGGACGCTGGAATCCGAGGCGCTGTCGGCGCAGACCTTCCGCGTGCTTGCCGTCAAGCGCAAGGAAGGGCTGGTGGCCGAGATTTCCGCCATCCAGCACGAGCCCGGCAAGTTCGACAATGTGGACTTCGGCACGCGGCTGGATCCCAAGCCCATCACGGTCGTGCCGCCGTCGGTGCAGGCCGCGCCGCAGAACATCCGGCTGGCCTCGCGCTCGGTCATCGACCAGGGCATCGCGCGTCACGTGGCCGAGATCTCGTGGGCCGCCGCGCCGTCTGCCGTGGCCTACCACGTGCAGTGGCGCCGCGACAATTCCGATTGGGTCGAGGCCGGTCGCACCGGCTCGCTGACGCTGGAGCTGCCCGACATCCGCGCCGGCGCCTATGTGGCGCGGGTGCGCGCCATCAACGTCGCCGACGTGTCCTCGGTCTGGGCCAGCTCGACCGAGACCCAGCTCCAGGGCGACCTGGCGCCGCCGCCCGCGCTGGCCCAGCTGGCCACGCAATCGCAGGTGTTCGGCATCGGCCTGCGCTGGGGCTTTCCGGAAGGGCGCTTCACCGCGCAGCGCACCGAGATCTGGTACGGCCCGACCAATGACCGCGCCAGCGCGATCAAGCTGGGGGATTTCGCCTTTCCGCAGAACGCGCACACCCTGTCCGGCCTGTCGGCCGGCAAGCGTTTTTTCTTCTGGGGCCGCATCGTCGCCCTGAACGGCGAGATCGGCGCCTGGTATCCGGACGGACAGGGCGTGATGGGCGAGGCCAGCTGGCAGGCCAGCGAGATCCTGGAATACCTGAACGGCCAGATCAAGCGGGACCAGCTGGCGCAGGAACTGACGTCGACCATCGACGGGCTGACCACCGGCCTGGACCAGGCTCGCGCCGCGATCACGGCCGAGAAGACAGAGCGGGTCGACGCCGACGGGGCACTGGCCACGCGGGTGGACACCACGCTGGCGGTGGCCAATGGCGCCGCCGCAGGCGTGCAGGAATCGCGCACGGCGCTGGCCGGCCTGGATGGCCAATTGAAGGCAACGTGGAGCGTCAAGGCCCAGGTCACCAAGGACGACAAGGTTTACGCGGCGGGCATGTCGCTGGGGGCCTACACCAATCCCGATGGTCGGGTGCAAAGCTCGGTGTATTTCCTGGCCGACCGCTTTGGTTTCCTGAGCCTGGCCAACGGGGCGATCACGACGCCGTTCGTGATCGAGAACGGGCAGACGGTGATCAATGATGCGGTGATCGGGACGGGGCGGATCACGAACGCGATGGTTCGCAACCTGGACGCCGAGAAGATCAACGCCGGTTATCTGAACGTGGATCGTCTCAATGCTGATTCCCTGACCGCCAAGATGGCCACGTTGACGCAGGCATACATCCAGACTGCGAACATCGGTCTTGCACAGGTGGATACGCTGCGTATTGCTTCAGGCGCCGTCGTGGTCAACAACTCGGTGAGTTTTTCATTGAAGATGGGTGTGTACTCGGGTACGACGACCGCATCGGTTTCAATTTCGTTGAACGTGCCGGCCCGGATCCTTGTCATGCAGAATCACTCCATATGGGGGGGGTACCCATCGGAGAGCAATCCGACGGGTATTTGGTCCTCCAATTTCGGCCTGGGTGGTACGGCACCGGCGTCGTGGTTGAGCCGGTCGCTGGACCCAGGGACATACACAATGACGGTGACATTTCCTCGTCCTTATGATGGCTATGGATACGCTGCCGGGGATATTGCATTGATGGGACTTTTGCGATGAGAACCTATTCTCTTTATGACACGGACGGGCGCATTTTCAGCGTAGTCTCCTTGCAGCAGGATCTGATCGCAGATGTTGTAGTCCTGAATCAAGCGAGTGGCCATATCGATGGCGCTGTTGATGGAGATACACATTGCGTGCGTGACGGCCAGATTGTTCCGCGATTGGAAAGTCCGGTCATGTTGCAAGGCCTAGTCTTGAGCCGCCTGCCTGCACCTTGCGTGATTCTGATCAATGACCGCCTGTACGAAACGACGTCCGAGACGGTCGAGTTGGAATTCGATCAACCGGGAAGCTACCGCGTTTCGGTGCAAGCCTGGCCCTACCTCGACAAGGAGTTCACCATTGAAAATCCAGCATAGCGAACCCTACACGCCTCTGCGCGCCCGAGCCTACCCCGCCATCGGCGACCAGCTCGATGCCATCATGAAATTCGCCAGCTTCCTGCATGAGTCGGGCCAGGAGCTGCCTGGTCCGGTGCTGGACTGGGTCGTGCAATGTCAAGGCGTAAAGCAGCGCTACCCCAAGCCTGTTCAGCAACCCACCGTCCTGTCGGGCGGCGAGGGCTGACGACCGCCTGTTCAGCGGAATTTCTCAGAGTGATTCGCTGGCAGGCATTTCTATCAAGGAGTTCCATGACTCCCACACTCAAAACCATCCGCCTCTACGGCGCCCTGGGCGCCGAGTTCGGCCGCCTGCACCGCCTGGCCGTCGGCAGCGCCGCCGAGGCCGTGCGCGCGCTGTGCGCGCTGCTGCCCGGCTTCGAGCGGCGCATGCTGGACAGCGGCGACCAGGGCGTGCGCTACGCCTGCTTCATCGGTCGCCGCAACCTGGCCGTGGACGAACTCAGCCTGCCCGCCGGGCAGGACGAGATCCGCATCGCGCCGATGCCGGCCGGCGCCAAGCGCGGCGGCCTGTTCCAGGTGATCCTGGGCGTGGCCATGATCGCGGCCAGCTTCATTCCCGGGCTGAACGTGGCCATGTGGTCCGGCACCACCGCCACCTGGTCCGCCGGGCTGGCGTCCATGGGCGCGGCCATGGCGCTGAGCGGCGTGGCGCAGCTGCTGACGCCGCAGCAGCGCCTGCTCAGCGTCAAGGACGGTCCGGACAACGGCGCTTCCTACAACTTCAACGGCCCGGTCAACACCACGGCGCAGGGCAACCCCGTGCCGGTGATCTACGGCGAGATGATCGTGGGCAGCGCCACGATCTCGGCGGGGATCTACTCGGAGGACCAGGTGTAGCGCGGACCGTCCCGACCGGAGGTCGGGGACGGCGGAAAGCCTGCATTGCGGTCACCCGGCAGCAGACCCATGCCGGCTACATGCCCGTCCGACCGCCCAGGGGGCGCCGACGGCGCGATTGCGTCCGCGCCTAGAAGTCCACCGTCGCCGACAGCATGAACGTGCGCGGCGCGCCCAGGCCCAGGCTGGTCAGCTGCGGCATGCCCCAGTACGCCTTGTTGGTCACGTTCAGCACGTTGGCGCGCAGCGTCACCGGGTGGTTGCCGACCGTGGTGGCGTAGCGCGCACCCACGTCATAGACCACGCGTCCCGGCACCGACAGCGAGTTGTCGGCGCTGATGTATTGCTTGGTCGCGGCGGTCGCGTTGGCGGTGAGCGTGAAGCCCTGCACGGCGGGCACGTCCCATTCCACGCCCAGCTTGCCCTGCAGCTTGGGCACGCCGGTGGCGGTCTTGCCCTGGTTGACGCCGCCGGCGGTCTTGGTGAGCTCGGGATCGACGTAGGCCACGCCGCCCATCAGGCGCAGGCCGGTCCACGGCGTGCCGAAGAAGCTCCATTCGACGCCACGGTTGCGCTGTTCGCCGCCAAAGGAAAAGACGTTGGTGTACGGATCGGTGTAGCCGTTGGGGCGCTTGATCTCGTACAGGCTGACGGTGTGGGCGAAGTCGCCCAGGTCCAGCTTCAGGCCGATTTCCTTCTGCTTGGTCTTGTAGGGCGCGAACACGTCGCCGGCGTTGGCCGCCGTCATGGGCGCGGTGGCGCCCTGGCTCAGGCCCTCGATGTAGTTGGCGTAGACCGACACGCGGTCTGTGACCTTGACCAGGATCGCGGCGGCCGGCGTGGTCGCGCTTTCGTCGTAGCGCGAGGTGCGATCGCCGGTCTTGATGTTGTAGGTGTCGCTGATCACCTGCTGGCGGCGCACGCCCAGCGTCAGCTGCACGCGGTCCTCGGCGAACGACATCGTGTCGGCCAGGCCGTAGCTGGCCAGGCGCAGCTTGGTCTTGGAGATGTGCGGCGCGATGAAGGCGGGCGCATCGCCCCAGATCGGGTGATAGATGTTGGTGGTCCAGTCCGCGCCCGGCACGGTGCGGCGGCCGTAGTCGTTCTGCGTGTGCGAGTAGTGGGTGGCGTTCAAGGCCCATTGATGCTTGACCGGACCGGTGTCGAGCTTGCCCTTCAGGCCCAGTTCGCCCGAGCGTTTCTCCACGTCGAAGGCCAGCTGGCCCATGACGGTCTTGAAGTCGCCGGCCGAGTTCAGCACCTGGGCCG
>NZ_JAGTJY010000450.1:0-607 GCF_018195695.1 Achromobacter sp. Marseille-Q0513
CCACTACGTGCCGGCGTCCGACGAGGAATCGCGCCGCATCGTGCGCATCGCGCGGGAATGGGCCGTGCGCGAGCAACTGCCCAATGTCTACGACAGCCTGGGCATCTGCCACGTGGTGCTGCCGCAAGGCGGGCATCTGCGGCCCGGCATGTTCTGCGTCGGCGGCGATTCGCATTCGCCCACCGGCGGCGCCTTCGGCGCCTACATGTTCGGCATCGGCAGCACCGAGATGCTGGGCGTGGCCGTCACCGGCGGCATCTGGGTGCGCGTGCCGCGCACGCTGATGATGCGCTGGAACGGCCGGCTGGGCGCGGGCGTGACCGCCAAGGACATGATGCTGCGCATGATCGGTCGCCTGGGCATGAACGGCGGCCGCTACCAGGCCGTGGAGTTCTGCGGCGAGGCGGTGCGCGCGCTGTCCATGCAGGAGCGCATGACGCTGTCCAACATGAGCGCCGAGCTGGGCTCGCAGGTCGGCCTGGGGGCGCCCGACGCCACCACCGAGGCCTGGCTGCGCGCGGCCGGCGCGCGCGGGCCGCCGGATATCGCGCACTGGCAGAGCGACCCCGGCGCCGACGCCGAGTGGCACGATTTCGCCCCCGCCGCC
>NZ_JAGTJY010000451.1:0-602 GCF_018195695.1 Achromobacter sp. Marseille-Q0513
AAAACATACCGTTCAACACATCGCGCCAGTGGCGCGATGTTCATAGGTGGCGGCTGGGTGTAGCGCTCGCGAGCCATACGATCCAGTCGTAGAAACAGATCCCTGGTCTTGTCTGGCGGAAACATCGTTAATTCCTCCTAAGTGATTCTGAGCTGAATCAAGGATGTGGCGGCCTTCGCCGCTCCTCGCTGCGTCGATAGGCACAGCAGTCACGGCAACCGCAAGCGTCCGTCAACACCGCGGGGCGACTCGACATGAGTTGCCGGTAGCGGCTGTGGTTGGCTCATGCTTCTGTGTTGCTCTACGAACGACTTCGGCTCGGTGGCTGACTCGTTCAATGCACTCTGACCTTGTCCAGTCAGTGCGATCGCTGCACATCGCCCAGCGGGCATTGACTCGCACGAGAGGAAATTTTCCGGTCAGGGTAGTCAATGACGCAAAACGCAGTGGCTTTCGACGATATGGGCGAAAGGAACGCGCCTCGAATGTGCAGTTCATCTCCATACGCTTGGACGAGATAGTCCAGGGGATATGGGGTTTTCAGCACGGAGTTTGTGTCGATGTCTGTTTTTGTGAGTACGCCGTCTGCGCTGATGCGATGG
>NZ_JAGTJY010000452.1:0-599 GCF_018195695.1 Achromobacter sp. Marseille-Q0513
GCCAGGGCAAACCACAGCGGCCAGGCTCCGGACCAGAGCGGCGACGCGGCGTCCGCCGGCCCCGTCGCCGGCAGCGCGCGATAGGCATGCGCCACATCGGCGGCGAACACCGCCACGCACAGCAGCAGCCCGGCGCAGCACAGCGCGTAGCGCAGCCGCGCATCCCGCGGCCGGGTCAGCGACAGCAGCGCGGCCATGGCGCAGTGGATGCCCAAGGCTTGCCAGAGAAACGCCGGCAAGGCCGTGCCCAGCGCCCAGGCGCCGCCCAGCAGCAGCCCGCTCACCGCTTATCCCCGCGAGGCTCGTCCTTGCTTTCTTCGCGCAGCAGCGCCTCGATCTCGGCCCGGTCGCGTTTGCTCACATGCCCTTCGCGCAGAGCGGCCAGCACCAGCGCCTTGCCCGATCCGGCGAAAGCCTTGCGGATCAGATCCTTCAGCAGGCCGCCCTGCGTGGCCTTCTGGCTCTGCGCGGCCGCATAGACGTGCGAACGCTCGCTCTCATCGCGCGTCAGCAGACCTTTGCCATGCATGATCTGCATCTGCCTGAGCACGTTGGCAGGGCTCAGGTCCTCGCGTTCCGCCGCCATGTGGGCATGGACC
>NZ_JAGTJY010000453.1:0-598 GCF_018195695.1 Achromobacter sp. Marseille-Q0513
CGGTCAAAGACATCGAACGCGCTGTTAGCGTGAGTGGTCGTTACCGATCCTGGGTGGCCAGTGTTTAGGGCCGTGAGGTACTCCCAGGCTTCGGGTCCGCGCAGCTCGGAAAGGAGGATCCGATCGGGTGAGCTGCGCATGCAGGCCGCGATGCAATCGAAGGCGGAAACCTGGCCGACGCCGTTGCCGTAGATCAGGTGGATGCGATTGCGATGATTGGGCAGCCACAACTCGTGGACATCCTCGATAGTTGCCACACGCTCGTCGAGTGGGACACGTTCGATCAAACTGCGTGCAAACGTAGTCTTGCCCGAGCCTGTCTTGCCCCCGATGATGATGTTGCGGCGAAATTGCACCGCCTGATGCAGAAACTCGCGGATGCGGCCGGCTTCCTTGAGTTCGAGGAGCTCACGGTCTTCGTCGGTCAGCACCGAAGGGTCACGCAGTTCCTTCCAACTGCTGAATGCGCCTTCTGTATCCAGCTCGTCCAACGTCTTGACCAAGGTGCTGTGCTTCCGAATGCTGATCGACAATGTGCCGTCAATCATGGCGGGCGGCTGCATGGCCTGGAAGCGTTCGCCGCCAGGTAGGACCAAAG
>NZ_JAGTJY010000454.1:0-584 GCF_018195695.1 Achromobacter sp. Marseille-Q0513
GGCTGCGGCTTTTTGAACGCGGACCGCGCCACGCTCACGACCGGCAAGCCCATGGTGGGGCCGGACGGCGGCATCGGCTTTGATGTGGCGGGCGGCAAGCTGCGCGTGGAGGGCGCGGGCCTGAACGGCGCGAACCTGAGCCGCGTGGACCTGATGGCGCGCACGCTGGAGATCAACGCGGGCATCTGGGCCGACCAGCTGCACGTGACGGCCGGCGCGGCCAAGGTCGACTACGCGACGGGCGCGGTATCGGCGGGCCAGGGCGAAGGCCCGGCGCCGACGGTGGCGCTGGACACGGCGGCGCTGGGCGGCATGTATGCCAATAGCATCCGCTTGGTCGGCACCGAGGCTGGCGTGGGCGTGAACGTGGGCGGCAACCTGGTCGCCTTGACGGGCAATCTGGAAGTGAGCGCGGCGGGCGACGTCAAGATCACGCCCAGCGGCACGATGCAGGCGGCGCGCGATGTGCGCGTGGCCGCCGGTCGCGATGTGGCGGTTGAGGGCCGCGCGCAGGGCGCCGGCGCGGTGGCCCTGACGGCGGGCCGCGACGCGGCGGTCACGGGCGCGGTGAGCGCGGGCCAGGC
>NZ_JAGTJY010000455.1:0-582 GCF_018195695.1 Achromobacter sp. Marseille-Q0513
GCCCGAATCAGACGGGGGTGGATTCCACCAACCTGTTTAACCAGGCCATGGAAGACATCGAGCGCGGCACGATCTCCGTGACTCCCGGCGACTACTACGTCAGCACGTTGAGGCTGCGATCGTTTGTGCACCTGGAGTGCAATGGCGCCAGGTTCTTCAAGATCGACACGGGGTTGGAGTCCCGTGCCGTATCCGCAGCAGGGCAGGAAGGAGTGGCCTCCGCGCTGACCGCCAGCGCGAACCGCAGGGAGGCCACCATACAGGTGGCCGACGGTTCTCTGTTCCAGCCGCGAACCTGGGCACTCTTGCGGGACAACCGATACATCGATCAGGGCAACGGCAGGAACCAGGAGATCGTCTATATCGTTGCGGTATCCGGAAATCAGTTGACGCTCAGCGTGCGCCTGCATCGCGAGTATCTGGTCGCGAATGCGGCTCAGGTCGTGAATATCGCGCCCGTGCTGGGCGCGCGCCTGTCCGGGGCCGAGATCATTCTGCGGCGGGGTGCGCGGCCTGCCCACAATGGCGGGGGCCTTCATGCGGCCCTGTCCATCGGGGGCGGCTTCTTCGGCAAAATCCTGG
>NZ_JAGTJY010000456.1:0-578 GCF_018195695.1 Achromobacter sp. Marseille-Q0513
TGACACTGTGACCCCTTCAAGCCTAGCCTGTCATTGCCAGCTCGGTGTCGCGTCGTGACCACTAGAAGCCATGCTTACGCGTCTGCATCACGAACCTCCTTGCTGTTGAACTGCACAGAATCCAGACACTAGAGTCGATCTCATGCGCAGAACCCCAAGGCGATTACTCGTAAGACCAATAGGAAGCCGATTTCGGCAGAGTATTTGACGGACTTCGGCAACAGCGATTCCCTTTGCGATCGCACCATCAATCACGAAGGTTAAAAATAGAACAATTGTCAATTTTCAATCTTCAACTGGTCTTCCGTTCCTACACTCTAGGCCGAATCAGACGTTTGTAGAGGGTCGTCTAATCCGAGAAATTCCCAGCCTTCGCACGACTGCACTCGTAGTGATCGCTTCGAATCCAAGTCCAAGTGACACCACGTTCCCGGTTTGAAAGTATGAATGACCAGAGTCTTAGAGTATTGATTTCTGACGAGCACCCTGCTGTAAGTGCTGGAGTTCAACAGACACTCTTGCAAATTCCTCACGTCAAAATTACATGTGCCCCACGCGGTTCCGACAGTGTATGGCGA
>NZ_JAGTJY010000457.1:0-575 GCF_018195695.1 Achromobacter sp. Marseille-Q0513
TATGAAATTGGTCGGATTGACAGCATTGTCGATCAGCGGTACGTGCTTGTATGCGGCGACGTGGAACACAATATCCGGCCGATGGCGGGCGAGGACCTCATCTGCCCGCGACGCGATGGCCGGAGATTTCCAGGCTGCGCATGGCGGGGTCACCGTCCACGAGTGCAACGACATGCCGGTCAGAACTCCTGCTCAGTCCCCGGACCAGACGCCGTGGGCGCAGGCGCCGCCGACGACGAATACAGGCTTGCCCTGGCCGATGCCTTCACGGTGCAGTCGATGTTCTTTCCACATGCTCCAGGCGGTCCGGCTGCCGCCCATGATTGGCGGCAGCAGGGGATACAACACAAGAATGGAGCGCGGCAACGCCGGTCGGCCGGGATTGAGAAAGGCAGAGAGCAGCAGCGCGATAGTGGAGGCCAGCATGACGTTCAGGAAGCGCGTGAGGTCCGACAGGCTGACGACGGTATTGCGCCTGCGTTCCTTGATCCTTCATGCTGAGATTGATCTGCGCGATTCCGATAGCCAGACTGGCGGCGTGGCCTTTGCCGTCGAAGGCCCGGGGACAACTATAT
>NZ_JAGTJY010000458.1:0-575 GCF_018195695.1 Achromobacter sp. Marseille-Q0513
CCCCCGTGCCCGGCCAGAATCGCCGCCCCGTCCGCCACCTAGTCGGCACGACATTCGAGTACATCAAGGACCTGCAACAGACTCAGAGCACGTCGAATTCACTCGCACCGACTGTCACGGTGACGCAGCAAGAACGCACCGTCGGCACCTTTCTCACCGTGGTTCCCGACGCCCTTGACGACGGTCAGGTTGTTCTGACCATTGCCTACGACGACAGCCGTCTCCTGGAACTCAAAAAGGAGCCCGTGGGCACGCGCGACAGTCTCTCCTTCGTCCAGCAGGCACGGATCGCGAAGCAAGGCCGCGTTCAGCAAGTCCAGGTCCGGCCAGGAGAGCCTGTCGTGATCGGCGGCTATCAGCAGTCCGGCGACAGCTCGACCCGTCGACGCCTCGACGAATCGGCACCCATGTTACTCGGCGGCTCCGACGCGAGTCAGGAACAGCAGACCCTCACGGTCGTCATGGTCACCGCCATTCCCGAAGAAGGATTCTGAACGTGCGAAAGAAACGCGCCAGACCCGTCAACTATCGGCTGGTCACCATGCCAGGCACCGCAAACCAGCTCGTCCTGGGAC
>NZ_JAGTJY010000459.1:0-574 GCF_018195695.1 Achromobacter sp. Marseille-Q0513
GAATAGGGCGGTCACAAGACCTGCAGCACGATGGAACATGTTGATCTCCTGCTTCTGTTGTTCTGATTGAGGACGCCAGAATGCCGCGCGCTGCTACGCGCTGGGTGGCACCCGCAGATGCATTGACGGAACGGTTCAGTTGACCGGATTGGTTTTAATGGGCATGGTGCGCGGGCCGTATAGCCAGGCCAGCGCCGGCGTAGCGTGCTCCGCCTCGCCCATGCGGGCTACCGGGGCGAACAGACCTGAAGGGAAGCGAGCGGCGAACTCACGGAACTGCTGCCCACCCTGGACGATGTGGCTGGTGGCAGCCTGCGAGGCTGCGTTCTCGTCGCCGTCCAGCACCGCCTCCAGAATGACGGCATGCTCTTGCCAGGAGCAAGTAAGGCGACTCCGTTGATCGAAGTAGCGCAGTCGATACGGCTGTGTGCGCTTGCGGATCACCATGATCTGCTGGATCAGGTAGCTGTTGCCGCTGGCTCGATACAGAATGTCGTGAAACGCGATGTTTGCGGCGGCATAGCCTCCAGGGCGTTGCGCGGCCAATCTCGGCTCCGCATCACGGTGCGCCGCC
>NZ_JAGTJY010000045.1:0-35489 GCF_018195695.1 Achromobacter sp. Marseille-Q0513
GTATTGGAGGGGGCGGGCCCGGGGGCGCGAACAGGAACGCGCCGACGCCGAGGCCCGCCTCCCGGCCAGGGCCGGGCAGGCCCGCAAGGAGGTGGAACATGTGCGTGAGAACGTGGCTCGCAGCGATGACGATGCCGTGGCTGCTCGGCTCAAGTCTGGCTGGGTGCGCGGCGGTCCCGAAGACCGGGGTTGAATACTGCGACCATGCCCGGCCGGTCTATTTTGGAACTGCGGCTGAGGTCGATGCCACGCCGCCAGGTGTAAGGAGGCAAATTCTGGAACATAATGAAACGGTCGCGCGCCTCTGCGTTTTGCATTAAATTGGGGACGCGGTGTTTTCACCCTATGCTGTTTGGTCATGGACCGGGCCGGGTTGCAGCCGATTCAGCCCGTAGAGGCATTGAATCCGTTCCGGCGGACGCGGCACGGCGGTAACAGTTGCTGGCGCTCATTGTGTGATTGCGGGGTTCTGCAATAATTTCTGACTTTCTCTTCCCGCCGCTTATCGGCCGGAACGAGGCATCGGGAGGCGCTATGGGGCGGGAATTGCTGTTCGGGCAGCGCGCGTGGCGCAAGGCGCCGCGCGTTTCGAGTGCCATGGGTTTCTGACGATCATGACCGACGGCGAGAGCTTGGTCTCCGTGCGGGCGCGTCCGCCACGCCGGTATTCCATGCGCACCGGTCTGTTGCTGCTGGTGTTCGCCTGTATTTTCCCGGCGCTGGTGGTGGCCTCGATGGCGGTGTACGAGAGCTACCTCATCCAGAAAGAGCGCATATTCCGCGACACGATATTCCTGGCCCGTAATCTCACGGCGATCCTCGATCGCGAGTTGACGGCGGTCGAGGCCGGGATGCAGATGCTGGCGTCTTCCCCCGACCTGGTGGCGGGCGACCTGCCCGCGTTCCACCAACGCGCGCGCGACGCGGTGCGATTCCAGATTGCCGACAGCTACGTGCTGACGGACAGGGCGGGCCGGCAGGTCCTCAATACCCAGGTTCCCTACGGCACGGCGCTGCCGATGAGCCGCGTACCGCGCGATCTGGATCGCGTGTTCCAGTCGCGCGCGCCGGTGCTCAGCGGCCTGTTCACCGGCGCGGTCAGCGGCAATCCCACTATTGCCCTGGGCGTGCCCGTGCTGCGCGGCGATGAGGTGGTCTACAGCTTGAACGTGGGCTTGTCGCCCGAGCGCATCGGCAATGTGCTGGGCCGCCGGTCCTTGCCCGAAGGCTGGGTGGCCGCAGTGCTGGACGGTTCCGGCACGATCGTCGCGCGTACGCGCGACACGGCCAAGTTCGTCGGACAGAAGGCGGTGCCGGCGCTGGCGCGCGCCGTCCAGGACGAGAGCGAAGGGTCGCTGGAGACCCTGACCAAGGAAGGCACGCCGGTCTACACGGCTTTCAGTCGTTCCGCCTTGTCGGGGTGGACCGTCGCCGCCGGCGCGCCCATGACGCTGGTCACCACGGATCTCTATCGTTCGATCGCCTGGATCGCGCTCGGCACGCTGGCGGCTTTCGGCCTGGGACTGTGGCTGGCCTTGAAGCTCGCCAGCCGCCTGACCTCGGCCGTGCAGGGGTTGGTCGGGCCGGCGCTGGCGCTGGGGGAAGGGCGGCCGGTGGAGCTGCCGCGCACCAATGTGAAGGAAGCGGTGGAGGTGGGATCGGCATTGCAGCAGGCCTCGCGGATGCTGGCACACGCCCAGCACCTGGCGCACTACGACCCCTTGACCGGCCTGTGCAACCGCGTGCTGTTCGGTGAACTGGTGCTGCGTGAACTGGCGGTGGCGCAACGCAGCGGCGCGTCGTTCGCCATCCTGGCGATCGACCTGGACGGTTTCAAGGCCGTGAACGACATGCACGGGCACGCCGCCGGCGATACCGTGCTGAAAGAGGCCGCAGACCGGATGGCCAATGCCATCCGCGTTTCCGACGTGGCGGCGCGGCTGGGCGGCGACGAGTTCGCCGTCCTGTTGCTGGCGGCCAATCGGGAAAGCGCCCAGGCCGTGGCCGAGGCGCTGGTGGAAAGCCTGTCGCTGCCCTATGCCAACGTCAGGGTCGCGGTGTCGGCCAGCGTGGGCATCGCCGTCTACCCGCAATCGGGCACGACGATGCTGCAGCTGCTCGAGCGCGCCGATGTGGCCCTGTACCAGGCCAAGGGACTGGGCAAGCGGCGGGTCGCATCCGATGTGTGAGCGGCCGGGCTGGCGCCCGGCAGGCTCGCCGGCCATTGGTTAAACTGCCCGGCTTTGGCGCCCCGGCTGTTCGGGGAGCCGCCCGCGGCGGCCGGAACGCCGCCACCTTGTCCGGCCTTGCGGCGGTCGCGCTATGGGGCACCGTTGTCGGTCTGATCCGGAGCGTCAGCGAGAACTTCGGCCCGATCGGGGGCGCGGCGCTGATCTATACGGTCGGGTCGGCCTTGCTTCTGGTGCTGCTGGGGTTTCCGCGCCTGGGCGCGTTTCCGCGCCGCTATCTCGTCGTCGGCAGCGTGCTGTTCGTGTCCTATGAAATCTGCCTGTCGCTGTCGCTGGGTTTTGCCGTCGACCGCGCGCAGGCCATCGAGCTGGGCATCGTCAACTATCTATGGCCGTGCCTGACGGTGGTCTTCGCCATGCTGATCAACGGCCAGCGCGCCAGCGCCTGGGTCGTGCCGGGCATCGCGCTGTCGCTGTGCGGGATCGCCTGGGTGGTGGGCGGCTCGGCCGGCCTGTCGTGGGAGCGCAGCATCGCCAACGTCTCGAGCAACCCTCTGAGCTACGGGCTGGCCTTTTGCGGCGCGATCATCTGGGCGGTCTACTGCAACGTGACCAAGCGATATGCCGACGGCAAGAACGGCGTGGCCCTGTTCTTCATGCTGACGGCGGCGGCCTTGTGGGTCAAATACCTGCTGGCGGGCGAGGCAACGCTGCGTTTCGCGTGGCCGGCGATGCTGGAGCTGCTGGTCGCGGGCAGCGCCATGGCGGCGGGCTATGCCTTGTGGAACATCGGCGTGCTCAGGGGCAACCTGACGCTGCTGGCCACGGCCTCGTATTTCACGCCGGTGCTGTCCACGCTGTTTGCCGCGCTCTGGCTGTCCACGCGGCTGACCATGGCCTTCTGGCAAGGCGTGCTGATGGTCACGGCAGGGTCGCTGCTGTGCTGGGCGGCGACGCGCGGCCGGCCTGCAAGGGCAGGCTAGCCGCGACGGGAGAGAGGGCGGTAGCCGCCTAGCGGACCAGCGTCTGGGCGACGGCGTAGCCGATCGGAATGACCAGCAGCGACGCGAACAGCGCGCTGACGATCGTCGCCGAAATCTTGAGCCAGGGCTCGGGCCCCGCGCTTTGCACCGTCTGAACCATCAACGTGACGATACCCACAACCATCAAACAGCTCATTGCCACTGCGATGTAAGTCATGTTGTCTCCGTCTTCGCCTGATTGAAGGGCTACGGCATGCCGCTGGGCGGTCTTGTTGTTTGACTTGATTGTGCGCCTGCTTTCGCGGGCAGGGCCTTAGGGGTTGTACTGACGGGACGCGGGATCTGTGGCGTCCTGGCCGCGCAGCTTGCAGCAAAAACGCGTGCTTGAATCTGCGATCCCGGCTTGTGGATCCTCTGGCTGCCAGGATTTGCGCGGGTTTCTTGATTTCGCCGCGCTGCGCAATCGGTTCGAGCGGCCGCAGGCGCGGGACTTTGCGTTACGATGATCCTCCCTTCTTGTCGACCCGTTTCGCGACATGTCACACAAACTCCGCCCCGGCACGCGCGCGACCCTGCAGGTCAGGCAGCTGATGCCTGGCGAGTTCGCATGGATCATCACGCTGCTCGATCCCGAAAGCGGCAACGTGCGCAGCACGAATTATTCGGAACGGCGCTATGGCAGCCAGGACGAGGCGTCCTCGGCGGGTAAGTCCGCGGTGATGGCATATCTGTCGGACGCGGCGCCGCCGGCGGCGCATGCTTGAACGCCGCCTGGCTCGCGTCGCAGTGATGAACGATACCGCTACCGCTGCTTCGGAAAGCGGCGCGCTGGCGGCCTTGGGGCGCTGGCGAGGTGGGTCTGGTAACGGGCCTGGTCACGGCTCTTGGCGATGGTCCAGCAGCTCGGCGCGGCCCTCCTTCCGGGAGGTGCAGCAGTCTTTCCGCGCACTTCGACGACCTGGCATTCCTCCGCCGTTTTCACTTGTGCTTACCCCACGGCGTGGCCGGGGCGGGCGGCAAGCATCACACCGGCCATGGTCGCAGCGGCAAGCCCAAAATAAAAGGCCCGCAATTGCTTGCGGGCCTTTGAATTCCTTGGTGGCGCATCCCTGATTCGAACAGGGGACCTGCGGATTATGATTCCGTCGCTCTAACCGGCTGAGCTAATGCGCCATCTCGTTTGCTTTTTCACTTGACCTAGCGTTTTCACGCCGGGCTGCTGCGTCAGCAACGAAGAAAGAAATTCTAGCACGAAAAAATTTGTCCGTGCAATAGCCCGGAAAGAAATCGGCATGGATGCCAACCTGATTCCCTCCCCAGGCCCCAAGGCCTCAGGTCCGCGGGGGGCGGTGCGTGTCGAATCCAGGCCGGCCTCAGGCGTCCCGCGCCAGCCGGATCCCGGAAAACTGCCAGCGCGCCTCGGGCGGGAAGAAATTGCGGTAGCTGGCCCGGATGTGGCTGCGCGGCGTGACGCAGGAGCCACCGCGCAGCACGTACTGATTACACATGAATTTGCCGTTGTATTCTCCCACCGCGCCGCTGTCCGGCCGGAAGCCGGGATAGGCCTCGTAGGCGCTGCTGGTCCACTCCCAGGCGTCGCCGTAAAGCTGGGCCGGGCCCGACCAGCCTGGCCGGGCGGGCGCGGGACGCGTATCCAGGTGGCCGCTTTCCAGCATGTTGGCGTGCGCGCCGGGGCTGCCGTCAGGCTGGCGGCGCGCGGCTGATTCCCATTCGGACTCGCGTGGCAGCCGGACCCGCGCCCAGCGGGCGTAGGCGTCGGCCTCGAAGTAGCTCACATGCGTGACGGGCGCCTGCAGCTCCAATTCCTGCATGCCGTGCAACGTGAAGACTTGCCAGTCGTCGCGCTCGCCTTCCCAGTAGAGCGGCGCGCGCCAGCCCTCCGCGCAGACGCGGTCCCATCCCTGCGACAGCCACAGTTCCGGCCGCGAATAGCCGCCGTCGCGGATGAAGGCCAGGTATTCGTGCTGCGTCACCAGTCGGTTGGCCAGGTGGAAGCGGCCCAGCAGCGTGTCATGGGCCGGGCCTTCATTGTCGAAGGCGAAGCCGTTGCCGTCATGGCCGATGCGGGTCACTCCGCCCGCGTACTCGGTCCAGCCGGCCGGCGTGGCGGGCGGCAGGGCGGGGGCGCCGTTGGCCGCGTAGGCCGGCCTGAGCGGGTTGGCGTACAGCAGGTGCTTGATGTCGGTGAGGATCAGTTCCTGGTGCTGCTGCTCGTGGTTGAGCCCCAGTTCCAGCAGGGCGTCGAATGCCGCGTCGCCGGCCTGGCGGGCGATCAGCGCGTGCATGGCTTCGTCCACATGCTCGCGGTAGCGCAGTATCTCGGCCAGGTCCGGGCGCGTGAGCAGGCCGCGCTGCGGCCTCGGATGGCGCGCGCCGATGGCGTTGTAGTAGGAGTTGAACAGCATGCGGTAGCTGGGATGGAAGGCGCGATAGCCCGGCGCGTGGCGGCTTAGCAGGAAGGTCTCGAAGAACCAGGTGGTGTGCGCCAGATGCCATTTGACGGGGCTGCAGTCCGGCATGGATTGCGCCTGGCAGTCTTCGGGGCTGAGTGGCGCGGCCAGGGCCGCCGTGGCCGCGCGCACGGCGTCGTAGCGGCCGGGCAAGCCGGCCGGGCCGCTGGTTCCGGGGCGGGTCAGCAGGCAGGCAGAGTCCATGCGTATCCTCCTGGGGGCGTTGATGGGGCCTGGGCCAGGCGGCCTCAGGCGCGGGCGAGGAAGACGGAAAACCAGCCGCGCGCGTCCGACCAATGGCGCACGTCGCGGTAGCCGGCGCGTTCCAGCAGCTCCTGGAAGGCGTCGGGCGTGAATTTGTACGAGTTTTCCGTGTGGATGCGGTCGCCGGCCTGAAAGGCGCGTTCGCCGCCCGGCCAGCGCACGCGCAAGGCGCGGCGCGCCTCCAGGTGCATTTCGATGCGCGAGCGCTCGGCGTCGTACAGGGCGACATGACGCCAGTCCCCGACCTGGAAATCGCTGGCCAGCAGCGCGTTCACGTGCCGCAACAGGTTCAGGTTGAAGGCCGCCGTCAGTTGCAGCGCATCGTCGTAGGCGGGCTCGAGCACCTCGCGCGGCTTGACGCGGTCCACGCCGATCAGCAGGCCGCCGTCCGGACAGAGCCCGCGCACATGCCGCAACATGGCCAGCGCGTCGTCGGGATTGAGATTGCCGATGCTGGAGCCGGGATAGAAGAACAGGCGTCGTGCGGACGGAATGTCGGCGGGCAGGGACAGGCCCTGCGAGAAATCCTGTCCCAGCGGCGTCACCCGCAGCTCGGGATAGGCCGGGCGCAGGCGGCGCGCGGCGGTTTCCAGGTAGTCCGTGGAAATGTCGATGGGCACGTAGCGGCGCGGCCGCAGGACGGGGAACAGGCGCTCGGCCTTGGCGCAGTCGCCCGCGCCCAGGTCCAGCAACGTGTCCACGGCGCCGGCGTGGCACGCGATGGCGGCGCCGTGCGCGGCATGGATTTCGGCCTCGCAGCGCGTCGGGTAGTACTCGGGCAGCTGCGTGATGGCGGCGAACAACGACGAGCCGAGCGCGTCGTAGAGGAACTTCGGATCGATGTGCGCCGGGCGGTCCAGCAGCCCGTGATGCAGTTCCAGCCGCTCGGCGCTCCAGCCCGGCGGTGGCGATAGCGGCGGCGCGGCCGCCAATCGTGCGGAAGGGGTAAGCATGCGTCCGGCTCCTGGTAGAGGCCGCTGAAGCGCAGCGCGGAACGCCCATTGTCGCGGCCCCACGGGGCCGGGTGTCAAGCGCCAAGCCCCTGAATGCAATGGACTTTTACCAAATCGGCTGTGCGCGCGCCCTGGGACGGGGTCGTGAAATATCGATTTACGGCTGGTTGCCAACGCTCGGGCGGGATCGGCGGCCACTGGTCACAATGCAGGCGTGGACCAGGGCCGCGGGCCCCCGGCGGAGCCCGGGCGCCAGGCGCGCAGCCGCCGGACGCCGGTCCGCGCATCCGACGAACCAGAACAAGGAGCGACCATGAACAGAAAGTCCCAACGCGCTGAGATTGCCCTGCACCGCGCCCGCGTGAGCGACAGCTTCCAGGAACTGCTGGCCGGCACGGAAGACCTGCTGCGTTCGACGGCCTCTTATACCGGCTCGGAGATCGAGGCAGCGCGCGAGCGGCTCAAGCGCCAACTGGCCGAGGCCCGCGAATCGGCGGGAGAGTGGGAAACGGCGGCCCGCCAGCGCGCCCGCCGCGCTTCGGTCTACGCGGATGAGGTCGTGCACGAGCACGCCTGGAAATCGGCGGGCGTGGCCGCGCTGGTGGGGGTGCTGCTGGGATGCTGCCTGGCGTCGGGCGGCCGGCGCTGAACGGTCGCGGCGGGCGTCCCGCAGTGGAATGTCCGCCGTAGTACGCCGCCGCAGGAGCGCCTGCCGCAGGAACGCCTGCCGCCTTGCGGTTACGGCGCCGGCGGCGGGCGGATTCAGCTTGGCACTGCCTGCAATTCGTGCTTGCGGGCCAGCGCCGTCGTGAGGTCGTGCGTGGGCTGGAACGAGTTCGCCTGCGCCATGGCCCAGCCGGTCTGGAAGACCTGGTGGCGGAACTCGCCGTGCAGCAATTCGCCGGGCGCCAGTTCCGGGAACAGCGCCGACAGCAGCCGGATCTCGCTGGAGGAAATGCGCCGCGCGATGTGATGCGGGCGCAGCTGGCCGGGATGCGTCAGGCCGGCGGCCGCCAGCAGCTCGGCCAGCGCATGCAGCGTGTTGCGATGGAAGTTGGCCACGCGCTGCGCCTTGTCGGGCACGACCAGCGCGCGCTGGCGCAGCGGGTCCTGCGTGGTGACGCCGGTGGGGCATTTGCCGGTGTGGCAGGCCTGGGCCTGGATACAGCCGATGGCGAACATGAAGCCGCGCGCCGAGTTGCACCAGTCCGCGCCCATCGCCATGACGCGCGCCATGTCGAAGGCGGTGATGATCTTGCCCGACGCGCCCAGCTTGATGCGGTCGCGCAGGTTCACGCCGATCAGCGTGTTGTGGACCAGGCGCAGCGCTTCGCGCAGCGGCGTGCCGACGTGGTCGACGAACTCGACCGGGGCCGCGCCCGTGCCGCCCTCGGCGCCGTCCACCACGATGAAGTCCGGCGTGATGCCGGTTTCGAGCATGGCCTTGACGATGGCGAACCATTCCCACGGATGGCCCACGCAGAACTTGAAGCCCACCGGCTTGCCGCCGGACAGCTCGCGCAGCCGCGCCACGAACTTCATCAGGCCGATGGGCGTGTCGAAGGCCGAATGGGTGGCGGGCGAGTTGCAGTCCTGCCACGGCGCGACCCCGCGCGCCTCGGCGATCTCGGGCGTGACCTTGCCGGCCGGCAGGATGCCGCCGTGGCCGGGTTTGGCGCCCTGCGACAGCTTGATCTCGATCATCTTCACCTGCGGCGTACAGGCGTTCTTGACGAAGGCTTCCTCGGAGAACGCGCCGTGCTCGTCGCGGCAGCCGAAGTAGCCCGAGCCGATGTTCCACACCAGGCCGCCGCCCGGCTGCCGGTGATAGCGGCTGATGCCGCCTTCGCCCGTGTCGTGGGCGAAATCGCCCTGACGCGCGCCTTCGTTCAGCGCCAGGATGGCATTGGCCGACAGCGCGCCGAAGCTCATGGCGGACACGTTGAAGGCCGACATCGAATACGGCTGCTTGCAGTCCGGCCCGCCGACGGTGACGCGGAAATCGGTGTCCTCGATGTGCGAGGGCGACATGGAATGGTTGATCCACTCATAGCGGTCGCCGTAGACGTCTTCCTGCGTGCCAAAGGGACGCTTGTCGATCTCGCGCTTGGCGCGCTGGTAGACGATGGAACGCTGCGCGCGCGAGAAGGGCGCGGCCTGCGTGTCGTCTTCCAGGAAATACTGGCGGATCTCAGGGCGGATGAACTCGAACAGGAAGCGCAGATTGCCCAGCACCGGGTAGTTGCGGCGGATGGCGTGGCGCGTCTGGATCAGGTCGTAGACGCCCAGCGCGGCCAGCAGCGCCAGCGGCACGGCGGCGCACAGCCACCAGGGCGAGGCCATATAGGAAAGGACGGCCGTCGCGGCAGTGCCCAGCAAAGTCAACAGAAAGGCCGTGTAACGGCCGGCGATCCAGCGCATGTCCATCTCCGGGATTCGGGGTGGAGCTAACCATACACCAGCGCGGCGGCGACGTTGTCCCGCCGCGTGGAAAGAGTATCCCGCGATTGGGGTTTGCTCGGGGGCGGGACGCGTGTCGCGGAGCCGGCCGGGCGGGCGGTCGCTCTTGAATCGGCGTTGCAACGAAAAAGCCCCCTGTAACAGGGGGCTTGGGGACAGCGCGTCAGCAGCTCGACGCCGGCGGCGTCTTTTCCACGGCCAGGCCGAACAGCGGACGCAGGCGCACGCCCAGCGCGCTACCCAGGAAGGCGGCCGGCAGCCAGAGCCAGGCGTGCAGGCTGCCCGACAGGATGCCGCTGAAGTAGGCGCCGATGTTGCAGCCGAAGGCCAGGCGCGAGCCGTAGCCCAGCAGCAGGCCGCCGATGACGGCGCCGGCCAGCGAGCGCGCCGGCACTTTCCAGACCGGCGCGAACTTGCCGGCGGCGCTGGCCGCGGCCAGCGCGCCTAGCATCAGGCCCAGGTCCATGACCGTGGTCACGTCCTGGCGCAGCGGCGCGGCCAGCGAGGCCTGCTTGCTCCAGTAGGTCCAGGCGGCCACGTCGCCGCCCAGCGCGTCCAGCGTCTTGGCGCCCCACAGCGCGAAGGCCGAAGTCACGCCCCAGGGGCGGCCTGCCAGCGCCAGGGTGGCGAAGTTCAGCGCGACCAGCGCCACGCCGCCCCAGATCAGCGGCCAGGGGCCTTGCAGCAGCGAACCCGGCCGCGCGGTGCGCGAGGCGAAGGAGATCACATGGCCGTGGCGGCGCTTTTCCAGCGCGGTGGCGGCCCAGGCGATGAGCGCGAAGACGGCCAGGTTGGCGATCAGCGCGGGCGCCAGGCCCCAGCTCTTGACCAGCGAGGTCGGCGCGAGCGCCGGCAGCGTCGACCACCAGCCGAAGTTGGCCGTGGCGATGACCGAGCCGACGATGAAGAACAGCAGCGTGACCACCATGCGGGTATTGCCGCCGCCGACCGCGAACAGCGTGCCCGAGGCGCAGCCGCCGCCCAGCTGCATGCCGATGCCGAACAGGAAGGCGCCCAGCAGCACCGATACGCCCGGCGGCGAGACGAAGCCGGCCACGGGCTGGCCGAACAGCGAGCCTTGCGACAGCACGGGGAAGAACAGCAGCACGCCCAGGCCCAGCATGAACATCTGCGCGCGCAGGCCGGCGCCGCGGCGATCGGATACGAACACGCGCCAGGCCTGGGTGAAACCGAAGGACGCGTGATACAGCGCCACGCCCAGCAGCGCGCCGACGATCCATAGCGCGCCCTGGCGCCAGCTGACGCTCTGGTTCAGATAGACGGCGCCGGCGGCCACCAGCAGCAGCGCGATCCACAGGGGGGCGCGATTGGCGCGGATGGGCGGCAGGGCCGAGGGCAGGGGCAGGGTGGAGGCGTTGGCGCTCATGGATGAGTCCCGGAGAAAAAACGGAAAGCAGAACGTGGCCGCGCCTGGGGCGGCGCTCGTGCGCCCGGAGGCGGCGCTGGTCCGTCGCGCAGGGCCACGAAAAACGGGCGCGTCAGCGCACCCGTGGAAAGGGCGTCAGTCTACGCGCTGGCGTAAATATCTCAAACCACAAATGTGTGCTTGATAAATAGCTATAAGTAATAAAGTGGCGCATGGGGCAGGCGACCGTGCGGCCTGGACTGGCTTGTGCGTCCAGGGGATCCGGGCCGGCGCCGGGGGGACTGGCTCGCGTCGGGGCCTCCGTTCGGCCCGTCCAGTCGGCGCATGCGCCTTGATGGGCCTGCCAGCGCCCGTCGGCGTCCCATCCCTTTCCTCTCCGCCGCTACTCCAGGATCTCCGCGAAATCCTCGGCATAGCCCAGCAGCAGCACCTTGCTGGCCTGCACGGCCAGGGCCAGCTCGCGCCAGGCCGGCGCGGCCTCGTCCTGTGCGTCACCCTGAATGTGATACAGCTCGGTCAGGTCCGCCACCAGCCGCTGCGCCTCGTCGGCGCTGGGCGCTTGCGGGCGGATGAAGCCCAGCCAGGCCGCGCCGATGCCGAAAAAGCGGTAGCCGTGCCGCGTTTCCAGGCGACGGATGATGGCGTGGTTCTGGAACACGTCCCAGTCGGCGGAAAAATAGCCGTTGACCATGCCGGCGATCAGCAGATTGTCTTCCGGCACGGGCACGCGCTGCACATAGACGACCTGGTCCAGCACGCGCTGGGGATCCCGGTTCATCGCGGCCAGCGCGGCGATGTCGTCGGCGCTGGCGTAGAGCGTGCCGGGCAGCGATTCCCAGGCCTGTTGCAGCTGCGGATCCTGAAGCTGGGCCACCACGTGCGCCAGCCGGCGCGACTCATAGGCGCGCACGGACTCGGGATCGTCCAGGTCCAGGTCGTCGTAGTCGTAATCGAAGGTCAGGCGCTCGTCTTCCAGGGCGTGGCCGCTGGTGTAGCAGCTCTGGTTCACGTCGTCGAGCGTGCACAGGTAGCGGTATTGCGGCTCGGCGGCGCGCAGGCGCTCGGCGACCTGCAGGACCTGTTCCAGCGTCGGCGCGTCCGACAGCCGGCTGGCGCTGAAGCTGTCCACGGGCCGGAAGCTGTAGGTTTCGCGGTAGTCGACGAGGGTTTCCTGCATGGCGGCTCCTGTTGCGGGCGATGGCGCGGGGCGGATGCGCGATGCTAGCACCGCGGCGCGTCATGCACGCCGGCGCGACCGGCCCTCCGCCGGCCACGCCGGAATGGCCTAGCGCCTACTGCAGGCGCCAGGCCAGCGCCGCCAGCGTCAGCAGCAGCACCGGCAGCGTCAGCACCAGGCCGACGCGGAAGTAATAGCCCCAGGTGATGCGCAGGCCCTTGCGCGCCAGCACGTGCAGCCACAGCAGGGTGGCCAGGCTGCCGATCGGGGTGATCTTGGGCCCCAGGTCGCTGCCGATCACGTTGGCGTAGATCATGGCGTCCTTCACCGGGCCCACGGCGCTGGTGTCGGCGATGGACAGCGCGCCGACCAGCACGGTGGGCAGGTTGTTCATGACCGATGACAGGAAGGCCGTCGCCAGTCCGGTGCCCATCGCCGCGCCCCACACGCCGTATTCCGCGCAGCGTTCCAGCACCTGGGTCAGGTAGGCGGTCAGGCCGGCGTTGCGCAGACCGTACACCACCAGGTACATGCCCAGCGAGAACACCACGATGTGCCAGGGCGCCCCGCGCATGACGCGCCGCGTGCCGACGATGTGCTGGCGGCCGGCGATCAGCAGCAGGCCCAGCGCGCCGGCGGCCGCGATGGCGCTGACCGGAATGCCCAGCGGCTCCAGGATGAAGAAGCCCGCCAGCAGCAGCGCCAGCGCGCCCCAGCCGGCGCGGAAGGTGACCGGGTCGCGCACGGCCGAGGCGGGGGCGGGCAGCTGGCTCACGTCGTAGCGCGGCGGGATGCTCTTGCGGAAGAACAGCAACAGCACCGCCAGCGTGGACGCCACCGCCATCAGGTTCACCGGCACCATCACCGAGGCGTACTCGCCGAAGCCGATGCCGAAGAAGTCCGCCGACACGATGTTGACCAGGTTGGAGACGATCAGCGCGATGCTGCCGGTGTCGGCGATGAAGCCGGCGGCCATGACGAAGGCCAGCGAGGCGCCGGGGCCGAAGCCCAGCGCCAGCAGCATCTCCATGACGATGGGCGTCAGGATCAGGGCCGCGCCGTCGTTGGCGAACAGCGCCGAGACCACGGCGCCCAGCAGCACGATCAGCACGAACAGCAGCCGTCCGCGGCCGCCGCCCCAGCGCGCCACGTGCAGCGCCGACCACTCGAAGAAGCCGGCCTCGTCCAGGATCAGGCTGGTGATGATGATGGCGATGAAGGTCGCGGTGGCGTTCCAGACGATGCGCCAGACGTCGGGGATGTCGCCGGGCTGCACCACGCCGGTGGCCAGCGCCAGGGCGGCGCCGATCAGCGCGCTCCAGCCGATGGACAGGCCGCGCGGCTGCCAGATGACGAGGGTGATGGTCAGGATGAAGATCGCGGCGGCAAGCAGCATGGCGGGGCTTTCAACGAGGCAGTCAGTTGAGGGGATGGGCGCTGATCCAGGCCACCAGCAGGCTGATGGTGAGCACCGAGGCCAGGGTCGAAACGAGGATGGCGCGCGAGGTCAGGCGGGCGTCGCGCCCGTACATGCGCGCCAGCATGAAGGGGCCGGTGCCGATGGGTAGCGCGCTCATCAGCACGGCGGTCCAGGCCCACAGCGGCGGCATGTCGAACACCAGGAAGGCCAGGACCGCCGTGGCGGCCGGCTGCAGCAGCAGCTTGCCCAGCACCAGCCGCAGCACGCCGGGGCCGGGGCTGGCCGTCTCGGTCTGCGCCAGGAACAGGCCGATGGCCACCAGCGCGCAGGGGCTGGCCGAGGCGCCCAGCAGCGTCACGTAGCGGTCCAGTCCTTCGGGCAGCGCGATGCCGGTGGCGGCCCAGGCCAGGCCTGCCACGGGCGCGGCCAGCAGCGGGTTGCGCATCAGCGCCTGGCCGACCTTGAGCAGGGTGGCGCCCAGACCGGGCGCCTGCTGGCGGTCCAGCTCGATCAGGGCGATGGCGCAGCCGAACAGCACGCTGGCCGTCAGCAGCGTGGCAAACGCCGCCGGCGCCAGGCTTTCCGCGCCGAACAGGGCTACGCACAGCGGAATGCCCATGTACCCCGCATTGGCGTAGGAGGCGGCCAGGCCTTCGATGCTGCGGTCGGTCAGCGCGCGTCGCGCGCCGCGCCGGCCGGCGAAACCGGCGACGAAGGTGATGGCGATGCCGCCAGCGAAGGCGCCGACGTAGCCCCAGTGCGCCATGGCGGCCAGGTCGACCTGGGTCATGGCGCGGAACAGCAGCGCCGGCAGCGACAGATAGACCACGTAGCGGTTGAGCGCGTCGGTGGCGCCGCTGCCCAGGAGGTT
Source organism: Achromobacter sp. Marseille-Q0513 (assembly GCF_018195695.1). NCBI lineage: Bacteria > Pseudomonadati > Pseudomonadota > Betaproteobacteria > Burkholderiales > Alcaligenaceae > Achromobacter > Achromobacter sp. Marseille-Q0513. Next base: position 14,176 of record NZ_JAGTJY010000045.1, read on the forward strand.
CCAGCGGGCCGCCAGCCAGCCGGTCAGGATCAGCGCGAAAACCGGCAGGGCGGCGGTGATGACGGCGTTCATTGGGGGCGGACGTGGGCAGGGCGGCGCGAAGCCGCCCATTCTACTTGGCCGCTGGCGGCCGGGTCCGTGCTACCTGGCGGCCGCCGGCCGCGCCCGTGTCACCAGCAGGATGCCCAGCGCCGCCAGCGCCATGCCCGGCCAGGCCAGCGCCGGAATGGCCTCGTCCAGCGCCGCATACGCGATCACGGCCGAGCAGGGCGGCACCAGGAAGAATAGCGCGGACACGCGCGAGGCCTCGCCGTGCCGCAGCATGGCCAGCAGCAGCGAGATGGCCACCAGCGAGTTGCCGATCACCAGATAGGCCAGCGAGCCGAACAGCGCCCCGGTCCATTCCACCCGCATGGGCTCCAGCCAGAACGCCAGCGGGGCCGACACCAGCAGGCCCACCGAATACTGCACCAGGTTCGAGACCACCGGATGGGTGTCCGTGCCGTAGCGCTTTTCATACAGCGTGCCGCCGGTGATGCACAGCAGCGCCGCCACCGCGTAGGCCAGTCCCGCCGCCGATTGCAGGTCCACCGAAGCCTTGGCCACGATCACCAGCCCCGCGCCCAGCACGCCCAGCGTCAGCCCGGCCCAGCGCCGCGCGTCGACGCGCTCGCGGGCGATGGCCGGGGCCAGCAGGCCGACCAGAATGGGTTGCAGCGAGGTGATCAGAGCCACGCCGCCGGCCGAGATGCCGTGCGCCAGCGCCAGGTAGGTGAAGCCGAAGTAGCCGGCCTGCAGCAGCAGCCCCACCATGGCCAGATGCGTCCACACGCGCGGGCTGGCCGGCATGGGCGGGCGCAGCGCCAGCAGCAGGGGCGTCAGCAGCGCCACGACGCAGGCATAGCGCAGCGCCAGGAAGGTCAGCGGATCGGCGTAGGCCAGGCCGATCTTCAAGACCACGAAGCCGCTGGACCACAGCAGCAGGAACATGAGGGGCGCGGATTTCAACCAAAGCGGAGCAGGAGTGGGCATGGTGTCCGGTGCGTGGCGAAAGCAAGCCACGATGGTACGCCCATTTGGCTAGATAGTTGCAATTGCATCTATTCGCCGTTTTCCGCCGATCTGTTGTTTCCTGTCGATCCATTGCGCCAGGTCGCTGTTTTCTCCCGGGTTCATTTGAGAGAATATGACTGGCAAGGCGGTCCCGCGCGTTGGGGCATTTTCCCGATGGCGGCCGGCCTTGGCATGGAAACCATGATCAGCCCAGGCAGCAAGGAAACACGCATGAATACCGCGACATCAAGCATACGCATCAGTTTGGGAACCTGGGACCGCCTGCGCGAGGATGCGACCGGCGTACGCCACGAGGTCTTCGTGGTCGAACAGCGCGTGCCGGTGGAAGTCGAGCTCGACGACGACGACGCGGTATCGGTGCACGCCGTGGCCTACGACACGGACGGCACGGCGGTGGGCACCGGGCGCCTGTTGCCCGATGGCCATATCGGCCGCATGGCCGTGCGCAAGCGTGCGCGCGGCCTGGGCGTGGGCGGGCAGATCCTGGACGCGCTGATCGGCCAGGGGCATGGCGACGGGCACCGCATGCTGGTGCTGCACGCGCAGACGCATGCCGCCGGCTTCTACGAGGCGCACGGATTCCAGGTGGAAGGCGACGAGTTCATGGAAGCCGGCATCGCGCACGTGGTGATGACGCGGGTGCTGGGCTAGGAGGGCAGGACTGCGCTGGCCGCCTGGGTGTGGCCAGCGTGGGGCTGGCGTGGAGCCATCGAGCCGTTCACATCCGCCGGATGCGGAAAAGAAAAAACCCCACATGTTTTCACATGCGGGGTTTTTTTGGCGCATCACGCAGGTAGTTCGTGATGTAGTAATTGGTGCCCAGGAGAGGACTCGAACCTCCACACCTTGCGGCACATGGACCTGAACCATGCGCGTCTACCAATTCCGCCACCTGGGCGCTGTTGCTTCACTTGGCACGTTTCCGCTTTCGCGTTGCGTTTCTTGTTCAGCAGCAGAGGAACGAGATTATGCATACTTTTTTGAAAGTGTGCAAGTCATGTGGCGTTTTTTTAAACATTTTTGTTGTGGGGATGTTCGGGGCGGGGCGCGCCTGCCTTCGCGCCGTTGCCGCGGGCTGGAAATGCAGGCTGGAAATGCGCGGTCGGGCGTCGTCAAGGCTCGCTCACCTCGACGCCATATCCCAGGGTTCGCAGATGCGCGGCCAGGCGCTCGGCGATGTCCAGATCGGCGCCCAGATGCGCCAGCACATAGATCCGCCCCGGCGCTTCCAGCACGAACTCGCAGCGATGCGGCCAGTCGGGTTTGCCGCCGGGCGCGTCACCGTGTTTGCCACCGGGTGTGCCGTCTTTATCGGTGCTGATGGCGCAGTAGGGCTTGCCGTCCGTATCGGACACGCCCGATGCGCAGATGCTTTCCAACCCTCGCAGCAGCGGCCTCAGGTGCTCCGTCAGGCTGGACAAGCCAGGGCTGACCCGCAATTCCAGTTCATAGCCCATCGGCGGGTCTTCTTCAGGTATCGTAGTCGCCGCTATCCCACGGCTCGCTGAATGCCATGTAGTCGCCGGGCATCAGGCTGATGGTCAGCCTGTAGTCGTCTTCGTCCTCGTCTTCTTCGCGCTCATTCGGAATCAGTCCGAATCGCGTGCCGAATTTTTCCACCTGGAACGGCGCGATTTCGATCCGCTCCAGGGAAAACTCCCCTAGCTGATCCACCCTCTGCTGGATCATGGCATCCCTGGCGCCATGGTCCATCGTGGCGCGGGGGCCGAACTCGTCGATGAACGCTTCCAGGAATTTTCCGGCCGGGTCGAACAGGAACAGCGCGACGAATTCGTTGCCGGGTCGCAGGGCCTCGAATGGCGTTGTGATGAAGAACTGCCGGCCGTCCGAGGTCTTGCCGACCAGGTCGGCATGGTAGCCGTCGTAATCAATCGCGATGAGCTTGGGCAATGCAATGGTCATGTCTGCCTCGTCGGGAGTGGGGGCGTCATGCAGGGAGGGGCATGTGGTACCTTGGCGGCCGGTGGGCAAGCCCATCCGCGCCGCGGAGCCATCTGGCCTGGTTCCTGGTCGGCCGGCGTCAACCCGTGGAACTCTACATCAACGCCATGACAAGCTCTCCTGGGAATCTTCTCCTGCAATTCATCGAGGACGAATCCTCGGCGCTTCGGCGTGGCGAGCGAGGCGCGTTCTACCCCGACAACCATCACCTGATCACGCCGCTCATCGTCCGCGCGCCCAGGCTGTTGTCCGAGGAAGATCGGGTCGAGCTGTATTTTCACCTGCTCAGGGGGGACGTATGCCCGTCGATCAAGGCGGAAGGCGAGTTCGAACTGCTCCGCGCGGCCCATGCGCGCGTGCTGCCGCTGCTGTCCGAGGGCTATCCGGCGTGTACGCTGCCGCGCGCCCGGGGCTTGTTTCTTTTTGGCCTGGATGATCGGGGCGCGTTGCCGGACGAACCGCCGGCCACCCTGGCGTCCTATATCGGGCATCTGGCGTTCTGGCGTTACGCGGACTCGTTCTGGCATATGCCGGGAATGCTGAAGAAGCGCGCAAAGTTCGTGGAGCTTGCACAGGATGGGGCGCGGCTTGCCCGTGTCCGGAAAGTCCTGCTCGGCATGCGGCTGCGCGAGGACCTGCCGATGGCGACGTGCCTGTGGTTCTGGTCGTTCGTTTTCCTGGCGCTGCAGGACGAGGCGGCGGGGGCGGCCGTGGTCGACAAGATCCTGGCCGAGAGCGTTTCCGTCGATGATGCGGAATTGATCCGTTCCTGCCTGCTGCGATATCTGGCCGTGTCCGAGCGGCCCGGGCTGGCGGCGCTTGTCGAGGCGCGTCCGTGACGGGCGGGCGGCTATCCGGGCGGCTATCTATATAGTGTCGGCCATGTTCCGCTCCGTCTGCCTGCGCTGCAAGCGCCCCGAATCCCATTGCCTGTGCGCGTCGATCCCGGCGCTCGCGCCGCGCACCCGCGTCGTGGTGCTGCAACACCCGAGCGAGGCGCGCCATCCGCTGAACACGGCCCGGCTGGCCGTGCTGGGGCTGGCCGGCGCGCGCCTGCTGGTGGGGGAGCGCTACACGCCGCAGGACTGGATGGCGCCTGGCTACGCACCGCACCTGCTGTTTCCCGGTCCCGGGGCGCGAGTGCTGGGGCAGGGGATGGACGGCGGCGAGCCGGCGCAGCCCATCCAGCTGATCGTGCCCGATGGCACCTGGACGCATGCGCGCAAGCTGGTGCGCCTGAATCCCGAGCTGGCCGCGCTGCCTCGCGTCATGCTGCAAGAGGGCCTGGCGTCGCGCTACCGGGTGCGTCATGCCGATATCGATGGCGCCCTGTCATCCATCGAGGCCATCGTGCATGCGCTCAACGCGATCGAGGCGCCGGCGAGTTTCGACGCGCTGCTCGATCCCTTTGAACGCATGATCGACCTGCAGATCGAGGGCATGGGAGAGCATCTGTATGCGCGGCATCACTTGATGCGCAAGCCGCGACGCTAGCGTCGTGGCGGCAACGGCGCACTTCGTACCTGTGGCTGCAGCCGTAGGGAAGGGCGAATAACGCGGGAAGGGCGTATATCGCGGGATGGGCGCCCGTCCGGTATCGTCCGAATACCGGGGCGCAAAGCAAAAGCCCCGGAATCTTGCGATTTCCGGGGCTTTGAGCCTTTTATTTTCAGAACGAAATGAATTCGTGCTGAGTAGAATTCCGTGGTGCCCAGGAGAGGACTCGAACCTCCACACCTTGCGGCACATGGACCTGAACCATGCGCGTCTACCAATTCCGCCACCTGGGCACTGAATAAGAGATGTCAGGACTTTGTGATACGCTGCCGTTCAATTCAGCCAAGACTACAGTCTTGTTGATTCAAGCGCTGATTTGAACTTTGGTAGCGCCGCGATCACACTATTTTTTCGGTTGGTCTTACAATCTGGTTTTTGAAACACAGCTTGCAAACTTCACCGGCCCTTCTCTTTTGCTTTCAGTGTTCAGCCTTGGGCGAACCACAGAAGCTGCGCATTATATACGGAAATTTTAGCTTTGGCAAAACGATCGAATAACGACTCGAATAACAACAGATCAACCCCCTTGCCCGAAGCGCCTCCCGACTTCGATCCTGATGTTCCGTCTCGCGAAGCCATATTGAAGGCGTTGCGCGGCGCGGGAGCGCCCTTGTCGCCGGCCGAGCTGGCCGAGCGCATGGGCGTCGAGCGCGAGGCGACCATGGTCGGCTTCGAGCGCCGCCTCGCCGCCATGGAACGCGATGGTCAACTGATGCCCAACCGCAAGGGCGTGCTGCTGCTGGCCACCAAGCTGGACTTCGTGGCCGGCAAGGTGCTGGGCCACCGCGATGGTTTCGGCTTCCTGCTGCGCGACGACGGCGGCCCGGACCTGTTCCTGTCGCCGCGCGAGATGCTCAAGGTGCTGCATGGCGACCGCGTGTTGGTCAAGCCGGGCGGCGAGTATCGCGGCAAGCCCGAAGGCACCATCGTCGAGGTCATCGAGCGCCGCACCAACAAGCTGGTCGGTCGCTTTCTGCACGAGCATGGCCTGTCCATCGTGGTGCCGGAAGACCAGCGCATCAAGCACGACATCCTGATCCCGCCCAGCGACACCAACGGCGCCCAGCACGGGCAGGTGGTGGCGGTCGAGATCATGGCGCAGCCCACCCGCCACACGCAGCCGCTGGGCCGTGTGTCCGAGGTGCTGGGCGAGATCGACGATCCCGGCATGGAGATCGAGATCGCGGTGCGCAAGTTCGACGTGCCGGTGGAATTCTCCGAAGCCGCCCGCAAGCAGGCCGCGCGCCTGCCCGACGTGGTCCGCAAGGGCGACCTGAAGGACCGCGTCGACCTGCGCGACGTGCCGCTGATCACCATCGACGGCGAGGACGCCCGCGACTTCGACGACGCCGTCTACTGCGAGCCGGTGGAACTGGGCACGGGCCAGCGCAAGCGTCCGGGCTGGCGCCTGCTGGTGGCGATCGCCGACGTCAGCCACTACGTGCGGCCCGGTGACGCGCTGGACGACGACGCCGTCGAGCGCGGCACCAGCGTCTATTTCCCGCGCCGGGTCATCCCGATGCTGCCGGAGTCGCTGTCCAACGGCCTGTGCTCGCTGAACCCCGAGGTGGACCGCCTGGTGCTGGTCTGCGACATGGTCATCCCGGCCAGCGGCGCCAAGGCCGGCACGGTCACGGCCTACCAGTTCTACAACGCGGTCATGTACTCGCATGCCCGCACCACCTACACCAACATCTGGGCCGCGCTGCAGCAGCCCGGCGGGCCGGCCGCGCATGCCATGCGCTCGGTCATGCCCCAGGTGCAGCACCTGTACGAGCTGTACCAGCTGCTGGCGCAGGGCCGCAAGAAGCGCGGCGCCATCGATTTCGATACGGTGGAAACCAAGATCGTCTGCAACGAGCTGGGCCGCATCGAGCAGATCGCGCCGTCGGTGCGCAACGACGCGCACAAGCTGATCGAAGAGTGCATGCTGGCCGCCAATACCTGCGCGGCCGACTTCATGACGCGCAGCAAGCATCCCGGCCTGTATCGCATCCACGAAGGCCCGACGCCGGAACGCCTGCAATCGCTGCGCGAGTTCCTGCGCACCATGGGCTTGTCGACGCTGGGCGGGGGCGAGACGCCCACGGCCAAGGACTACGGCGACTTCCTGGACAGCGTGCGCGGCCGTCCCGATTACCAGCTGCTGCAGACCATGTGCCTGCGCTCCATGCAGCAGGCCATCTACAGCCCGGACAATCTCGGCCACTTCGGCCTGGCCTATCCCGGCTACAGCCACTTCACGTCGCCGATCCGCCGTTATCCCGACCTGCTGACGCATCGCGTCATCAAGGCGCTGCTGGCCGGCCAGCGTTATGTGCCCAGCCTGGACGAGCACGCGGTGGTCATCGGCCGCACCCAGCGCGAGCACGAGCACGCCATCTGGGAAAAACTGGGCCTGATGCTGTCGGCCTGCGAGCGGCGCGCCGACGAAGCCTCGCGCGACGTCGAGGCCTGGCTCAAGTGCTGGTTCGTCAAGGAGCGCGTGGGCGAGGACTTCAGCGGCACGGTCACGGGCGTGGCCAGCTTCGGCATCTTCGTCACGCTGGATACGCTGCATGTCGAAGGGCTGGTGCATGTGTCGGAACTGGGCGGCGAGTACTTCCAGTTCAACGACGCGCTGCACGAGCTGCGCGGCGAACGCACCGGCATGCGCTACCGCCTGACCGACAAGGTGCAGGTGCAGGTGTCGCGCGTGGATCTGGAAGCGCGCCGTATCGAGTTCCGCCTGGTCCAGGGCACCAGCTTCGACGCCTTGCGCAAGGCGTCGGCGCGCGGTCCCGACGACGGCTCGCGCCGCGTCAAGAAGGCGGCGGCGCCCAAGCCGGCGGCCCTGAAAGGCCAGACCGCCAAGGTGCGCCGCGCCGAGGCCAAGAAGGCCGGCCGGCCCGCCAAGCACGCGGCGGCGAAAAAGCCAAAGAGGTAGACCCACCCCCGAGGCGCTACGCGCCTCCCCCCTCAAGGGGGCGCCGCGACGGACCGGCAAAGCCGGCTCCGTGCGGCCCAGATGGGCGGCGGCGTAGCACGGGGATGGCTTTTCTTCTTGTCTAGGCGCCGAGGAAATTCTGGCGGAAACGAGGCGTTTCGTGTGGCGAGGGCATTCACGGCGATCTTGCGCGCGTGTCCCATTATTGCGAGACAGTCGTTGGCCGCCGCCCCTTAAGGGGTAACATTGCGGCTATGGCCGGCGCTGTCCGGCGGCCCGTCCCGATGTGGGGCGGGTATTCGTTTTTCTAAAGGTATTGCATAGTTATGGCGTCGACCCAAGTCCTGGCCGGGTTTCACGCGGTGGTCGCGCGGCTGCGCCACGCGCCCGATTCGATCAAGGAAATCTACGTAGAAGCGTCGCGCCGCGACAAGCGCATGCAGACGTTCATCGAGCAGGCCGAGCGCGCCGGCTGCCGCCTGCATCCGGTCGGCATGGAGCGCCTGGACGGCCTGGCGCGCGGCACCCGCCACCAGGGCGTGGTGGCGCTGGCCGAAGAGCGCCAGCTGGCGGTGGACGTCGATGAAGTGCTCGACGTGATCGAAGGGCCGCCGCTGCTGCTGATCCTGGACGGCGTGACCGATCCGCACAACCTGGGCGCCTGCCTGCGCACGGCCGACGCGGCCGGCGTGCACGCGGTGATCGCGCCACGCGATCGCGCGGTGGGCCTGAACAGCACCGTGCAGCGCGTGGCCTGCGGCGCAGCCGACACCGTGCCCTACCTGATGGTCACCAACCTGGCGCGCACCATGCGCAGCCTGAAGGACCGCGGCGTGTGGCTGGTCGGCACCGACGACCAGGCCAGCGACAGCATGCACCAGATCGACGCGCGTCAGCCCATGGCCTGGGTCATGGGGGCGGAAGGCGAGGGCATGCGCCGCCTGACCCGCGAGACCTGCGACCAGCTCGTCAATATTCCCATGCTGGGTTCGGTGGAAAGCCTGAACGTCAGCGTGGCCAGCGCCGTCTGCCTGTACGAGACCGTGCGCCAGCGGCAAGCCTGATTTTTCGCAGTCTTCACGCAGTTTCCTCGCTGTATTCATGCCGCCGGGGCTCGCGGGCCCCGGCGGGATTTCGCCGCGATGCGCGGCGACCCCGGGTTTCCGTCCACCAGAACTGATCGTCCATCATGCGCCAGAACGGCTTCACCACCACCATCCTGCACTCCGACCGCCATCAATCCGTCGAGCACGGAGCGGTGCACAAGCCCATGCATCCGTCGTCCGAGTTCGCCTACGAAGACGCGCGCGAACTGGCCGCCGTGTTCCAGGGCAAGGCCGGCTTCACCTACGCGCGCCAGGGCACGCCCACGACCACGGCGCTGGAAGCCAAGATCACGCAAATGGAGGGCGGCAAGAGTTCGGTCAGCTTCTCGACGGGCATGGCGGCGCTGTCCGCGATCTTCACCACGCTGCTGCGCCGGGGCGATCATCTGGTGTCCAGCCAGTACGTGTTCGGCAACACCAACAGCCTGCTGGGCACGCTGCTGGAACTGGGCGTGGAAATCACCTTCGTGGACGCGACCGACTCGGCCCAGGTGCGCGAGGCGATCCGGCCGAATACCCGTATGGTGTTCACCGAGACCATCGCCAACCCCGGCACGCAGGTGGCCGACCTGGCGGTGATCGGCGAGATCTGCCGCGAGCGCGGCCTGGTCTATGTGGTGGACAATACGCTGACCTCGCCGTGGATGTTCCGGCCGTCGTCGGTGGGCGCCTCGCTGGTCATGAACTCGCTGTCCAAGTACATCGGCGGCCACGGCAACGCGCTGGGCGGCGCGGTCACCGACACCGGGCTGTACGACTGGAGCGGCTACGACAACATCTACGAGGCCTACCGCAAGGGGGCGGCCACCGGCTGGGGGCTGACGCAGATCAAGAAGAAGGGCCTGCGCGACATGGGCGGCACGCTGGCGGCCGAGCCGGCGCACCGCATCGCGGTTGGCGCCGAGACGCTGGCGCTGCGCATGGCCAAGCATTGCTCGAACGCGCTGGCGCTGGCGCGTTTCCTGGAATCGCACCGCGGCGTGGCCAAGGTGCATTATCCCGGCCTGGAAAGCCATCCGCAGCACGCGCGCGCCGCGGCGCTGTTCGGTTCGCGCTTCGGCGGCCTGCTGGGCGTGGAGCTGGCCGATGGCGTGGACTGCTTCGATTTCCTGAACCGCCTGCGCATCGTGCTGATGGCCACGCACCTGGGCGACACGCGCAGCCTGGCGCTGCCCGCCGCCCACACCATCTATTACGAAATGGGTGCCGAGCGGCGCCAGCAGATGGGCATCGCGGACAGCCTGATCCGCGTGTCGGTGGGCATCGAGGACGAGGGCGACCTGCTGTTTGACTTCGATCAGGCGCTCAACGGCTGCCTGCAAGGATAATTCGGGCATTCACGGCGCCGGTCCGTCCGGCGCGCGCCCGCGCACGTGTAGAAAGAACCAAGGCCAGACCCATGCTGATACAGATCGCCGATGTCTTCACGCCCGAGGAGGCCCTTGAGATCCGCCGCCGCCTGGACGCGGCCGAATGGGTGGACGGCAAGGTGACCGCGGGCTACCAGTCCGCCGAGGTCAAGCGCAACCGCCAACTGCCCGAGCAGCATCCGCTGGCCCAGGAGCTGGGCAACCTGATCCTGCAGCGGCTGAGCGCCAACAACCTGTTCATGTCGGCCGCGCTGCCGCGCAAGATCTTTCCGCCGCTGTTCAACCGCTACGAGGGCGGCGAGGCCTTCGGCTATCACGTCGACAACGCGGTGCGCGCGCTGTCCGGCGGATCCGAGCGCGTGCGCACCGACCTGTCGGCCACGCTGTTCTTCTCGGATCCCGATTCCTATGACGGTGGCGAGCTGGTGATCGACGACACCTATGGCCCGCGCGCGGTCAAGCTGCCGGCCGGACACATGGTGCTATATCCCGGCACCAGTCTTCACAAAGTGAACCCCGTCACGCGCGGCGCGCGCGTCAGCTCGTTCTTCTGGATGCAGAGCCTGGTGCGCGAAGACAGCCAGCGCGCGCTGCTGCTGGACATGGACGTGGCCATACAGCGCCTGAATCAGGACGCCGCGGGTCATCCGTCCATCGTGCAGCTGACGGGCATCTATCACAATTTGCTGCGTCGCTGGGTCGACGTCTGAGCGCGGCGCGCGAGGCGCAAGAGCGCTGTCGCGCAAACCCCGAAATGCGTGTTTTTGTTTATTGCGAAAGCGGCTAAAAGCTAGTATTGGCGCGGGTTGTGGTGAGGTTTTCGCTTGACAGTCGCCCAGGGCCAAGGCCTAATACACGTCTGCGTCGCTGGGGGTTCGACGGCTTTTTGCCGTCCAACTTCAAGCGGCGCAGCAGTTTAAAAGTTGTGCTTTGCAGCGCAAGAAAAAGTTTATCCACTAGTCTGTTCGTCGTTTGCCGGTACGTTCGCGTCAAGACGCGTGCCGTTCCAATGTGGCCGTCATGCAGTCGGGTTCCGGCAAACTCCATACCTTGTGAGGGGTACATCTGAATGAACAAAACCGAACTCATCGATCACATCGCCAGCAAGGCCGATATCTCGAAGGCTGCCGCCGGCCGTTCGCTCGACGCCCTGATCGGTGCCGTCAAGACCACCCTGAAGAAGGGCGGCACGGTCACCCTGGTTGGCTTCGGCACGTTCGCCGTGTCGGCTCGCGCTGCGCGCACCGGCCGTAACCCGCGCACCGGCGAGACCATCAAGATCAAGAAGGCCAAGGTGCCGAAGTTCCGTCCCGGCAAGGCCCTGAAGGACGCCGTCAACTAATTGACGAGGCGGATCGGGCTGGCCACGGCGCCAGCTGATTTGCCGACAAATACGCGGTCCGGTATACTCCGGCCCGCGTATTGCTTTTGAGTACCCCGTCGGCCTTTTCATGTGTAGTCCAGCAATGGCTGCGCGTCGGAAATTCCGGCAACCTGACGGGTGCTTAGCTCAGTTGGTAGAGCGGCGCCCTTACAAGGCGTAGGTCACAGGTTCGACCCCTGTAGCACCCACCAGAAGCACGCAAGACTGAAAACCCGCACATATCGATGGTGCGGGTTTTTTGTTTTGGGCGGCATGTCGTCGTTGCCGTTTTCGCGGATCGTTCCGGCAGGAGGTTTCATGTGCATGGATGTTCCATGTGATCGATCCCTTTGCCGTTCCATCGCGCCCGCGTCCGCCCTATCCGCGTTCCATGCGTCGCATCGTCCGCTGGCGTCGTTCCATGCATTCCTGATTTCATGCCGCGTGTTCCGGCATCACGATGCGGGCAGGCGGGCTGCATTCGCGCGCACAGGCCGCGAAGCGCCGCCATGCGCGGCATCAAGCATGTGATTAAGTATCAGACGAAATAGGACGTGCGAATCATTCGCATTTAAGCTATGATGCTTGGCTTGTACCGGTCAGCCGGCGTCGCCTTGCGGTGCGCGTCATTCGGGTCTGGCTGGCCAGATAAGTCCATGTGCCCCCGGCTGATTCATGCCTAGTTTTCAACACGGTTCGAACGCTTCATCGCCGTCCTCTTCCATCGGTTTACGCGCAGGCGCCGGCCTGGTGGTCCTTGCCTTGCATGCGGCCGTCGTCGGCGCCATTTTCATGGCGCCTCCCGAGGCTCCCAAGCTGGAACAGCCCGAGACCATCATGGTGAGCGTGATCGAGGCGCCGGTGGCGCAGGTCGCCAAGGCCGAGGAACCCGCGCCGGAAGTGCCGCAGCCCGTCGTCGAGCCGCCGCCGCCCGAGCCGCAGGTCGAGCCCGAGCCGGAAACCAAGCCGGATCCGGAACCCGAGCCCGAACCCGAGCCGGTGGTCGAAAAGCCGCCGATGCCCGCGCCCAAGCCGAAGCCCAAACCCAAGCCCAAGCCGCAGCCCAAGCAGGAAGCGCCCAAGCAGGAGCCCAAGCCTGACACGCCGCCCGCGCAGCCCACCGGCACGCCCGAAGGCAGCCAGGCCACGCAAAGCCCGCAGCAGGGGCCGCCGCCCGACCAGCCCGAGCTGGTGTCCAGCGTCGAATACCTGGGCGCCAAGCCGACCGCCAACTATCCTATGGCGTCGCGCCGCATGCGCGAGGAAGGCCGGGTGGTGGTGCTGGTGGAAATCAACAACCAGGGCCTGGTCGTGAGCGCGCGCGTCGATTCCTCTTCCGGTTCGCCGCGCCTGGACGAGGCGGCGCTGACCGCCATCCGCAAGGCCCGCTTCAAGCCCTATACCCGTAATGGCGTGGCCTATGCCGCCAAAGCCAAAATTCCTTTCGATTTCGTAATGAGGAACTGAGATGTCCAACGCAATGCATAGCGCCACGCTGGTGGCGCAGGCGACCACCAGCCCGGCCGCGCCGGCTGCCGCCGGTGCGGCGGCGCCCGCCGCCCAGCAAGCCGCCACGGCGGCCGGCGGCGTGGCGCAGCAGGCTGCCGGCGCCGTCCAGCAGACCGCCGACGCGCTGCACGGCGCCGCTGCCGCGCTGCCCGCCGCTTCGGCCCCGCCGGTCGCCACGCCGGACATGGGCTTCCTGCATTTCGTCGCGCAGAGCGACTTTGTCGGCAAGAGCCTGTTCATCATCCTGATCCTGATGTCGCTGGTCACCTGGTACCTGATCCTGGTCAAGGTCGCCAGCAACGTCAGCATGCGCAAGCGCTCGCGCGACTTCCTGAACAAGTTCTGGAACGCCAGCTCGCTGGAGCAGGTCGAGAACGAAATCGTCACCCACGGCGCGCGCGATCCCTTCTCGCACCTGGCCAGCCACGCCATGCACGCGCAGGCGCACCACAACAAGTTCGGCGCCACCAAGCTGGAAGAATCCGGCTCCAGCTCCGAGTTCGTCACCCGCACCATGCGCAAGGTGATCGACGAGGAAACCGCCAAGCTGGAAAACGGCCTGACGGTGCTGGCCTCGGTCGGTTCGACCGCGCCCTTCGTGGGCCTGTTCGGCACGGTCTGGGGCGTGTACCACGCGCTGGTGGGCATCGGCCTGTCCGACGGCGTGACCATCAACCGCATCGCCGGTCCGGTGGGCGAGGCCCTGATCATGACCGGCCTGGGCCTGGCGGTGGCGATTCCGGCGGTTCTGGCGTACAACACCTTCGTGCGCAACAACCGCGTGTTCCTGTCTCGCCTGGACGCCTTCGCGCACGACCTGTTCGCGTTCCTGACCACTGGCCAGCAAGTCGCGCTGTCCGACGGCAAGGTGCGCGCCCTGCGCCGCCAGAACGGCGGCGCCCAACGCGGGAGCGAATAAATGGCCTTTGGCAGCTTCGAGGGCAAGGGAGGCGGCTCCAATACCGTCTCCGAGATCAACATGGTGCCCCTGATCGACGTCATGCTGGTGCTGCTGGTGATCTTCATCATCACGGCGCCGCTGCTGGCGCACTCGATCAAGATCAACATGCCCCAGGTGGCGGCCGAGCAGATCGAGGAAGAGCCCAAGACCGTGGACCTGGCCATCGACGCCAGCGGCGCGCTGTTCTGGGACGAGAAGCCGGTCAACATCGACGACCTGCCCAATCGCTTCAAGGCGCTGGCCGGCGACAAGCCGCAGCCCGAGATCCGCATCCGCGCCGACCAGAACACCCGCTACGAGACGCTGGCCAAGGTCATGGCCTCGGCTCGCCGTTCCGGTATGACACGCATTGGTTTTGTCACCACGCCGCCGACCGGCGGCAACGGCCAGGGCGCCGCGGCGGAGCAGGGGGGCGCGCCAGCCCCCGCCCGCTGAGCCGGATATTGAACGAATCCCGATCACGGGGCGCCGCTGGCGCCCCGTTTTCGTCGGGATCGCGCTAGAATCCCGGCATGCGAGTTCTGGTAATCGAAGACGACACCACCCTGGGCCACGCGCTCCAGGAATTCCTGGCCGACCAGGGGTATGCGGTCGACTGGCTGACCGAAGGCGACCGCGTGCTCGGCGCGCTGGCCGGCCAGCCATACGACCTGCTGCTGCTCGACCTCAACCTGCCCGGCATGAGCGGCCTGGATGTCCTGCGCCAGCTGCGCCAGGACGGCAACCAGGTTCCCGTGCTGATTCTGACCGCCCGCGACGGCATCGAAGATCGCGTGGCCGGGCTGGATGCCGGCGCCGACGACTACGTCACCAAGCCCTTTGAATTGCCCGAGCTGGCCGCCCGCGTGCGCGCCTTCGGTCGCCGCCGCGCCGGACAGGCCCAGCCGCTGATCGAGGTCGGTCCGCTCAGCTTCGACACCGTCGGCCGGGAAGTGCGGGCCAACGGCCAGCGCCTGGCGCTGTCGGTGCGCGAACTTTCCGTGCTGGAGATGCTGATGGCCCGCGTGGGCCGTGTCGTGACCAAGCGGCAGATCGTCAATTCGCTGTCCGCCTGGGATGCCGATTTCAGCGAGAATGCCGTCGAGGTCTATGTGTACCGCCTGCGCAAGCGCCTGGAAGGCACCGGCGCCAGCATCCAGACGGTGCGCGGTTTCGGCTATATGCTGGATGTCGAAGCGGCCTGACGGCCGATTGCGGCCGCCTCGCGCCGGCCGCGACCATCCTCCCGCCTACCCTGAGGGCCCCGGGCCATGACGCAGGAACGCATTCTTCCCGCCGCCGCTCCGGCCTCGCGCCCGCTGCTTCCTTCCCGTTCCCTGGCCCGGCATCTGGTCATCCGGCTGATGCCGCCCATCCTGCTGCTGGTCCTGCTGGACCTGGTCGCCACCTGGGTCATCACGCACAAGATCGAGATGTCGATGTGGATGCTGGAGGATTTCCTCTGGCTGATGGTGCTGGGGCAGATCGTGCTGATCGTGATGTTCACCTGGGTGGTGGTGCAGGGCGTGCGCTCGGGCCTGCGCTCGGTGAACCATCTGTCCGAAGAGATCCGCCAGCGTTCCATCGACGACATGCAGCCGCTGGAAGTGGCCGGCGTGCCGGTCGAGATCGAGCCGCTGGTCACGCACACCAACGACCTGCTGCTGCGCCTGGACGCCTCGCTGGCGGCGCAGCGGCGCTTCATCGGCCATGCGGCCCATCAGTTGCGCACGCCTTTGTCCGGGCTGCGGCTGGAATCCGAGCTGATGCTGGCGCGGCCCCTGCCGGACGACGTGCGTGCGCGCGCCGAGCGCATCAAGGCGGTCAGCGACCGCATGATCCGCCTGGGCCAGCAGCTGCTGGTGCTGGCGCGCGCCGATCCCAATGCCCGGCCTCAAGACAGCTTCGTGCGCATCGACCTGTGCGAATGGGTGCGGTCGAACGGGGCCGAGTGGTTTCCCCGGGCGCGCGAGGCGCGCCATGAGCTGGACCTGGTGGCGCCGGACACGCCGATCTGGATCGACGCCGACCCGCTGCTGCTGGCCGAGCTGCTGGGCAACCTGATCGACAACGCGCTGCGCTACGGCAACGAGACCGGCCGCATCGTGCTCATCGTGGGCGCCAACCCGCCGTCGCTGACGGTCGAGGATGACGGCCCCGGCATTCCGCCCGAAGAGCGCGACCGCGTGTTCGAGGCCTTCTATCGCTCGCCCACGGCGACCGCGGGCGGCTCGGGCCTGGGCCTGGCCATCGTGCGCGAGATCGCGCATGCGCACGGCGCCTGGTGGCGGCTCACCAGCCGCCCCGATTTTCCCGGAACGCGGCTGTCCGTCGTGTTCCCCGGCCCCCGCAAGGGAGCCCAACTCACTCGGCAAGAGCCCACATCATGAGCCAGGACACGGTCCGCGTTCCTAACTCGTCTTCCAGCCCGGCTGGCTTGGTGCATGCGCCATCGTCCAAGGCAGCGCTCGTCCTGGGGGCGCTGGGCGTGGTGTACGGCGACATCGGCACCAGCCCGCTCTACACCCTGCGGGCCTGCCTGACCGGGTTGAGCGTGCATACCGACCTGGAGCCGGCGCACCTGCTGGGCGTGCTGTCCATCCTGTTCTGGATGCTGATGGTGGTGGTGTCGTTCAAGTACGTGATGCTGGTGCTGCGCGCCGACAATCGGGGCGAAGGCGGCACGCTGGCGCTGCTGGAGCTGGCCGTGCGCGGTCGGGCAGGGCGGATGCGCTGGGTGCTGATCGTGCTGGGCATATTCGGCGCCGCGCTGTTCTATGGCGACAGCATGATCACGCCGGCGATTTCAGTGCTGTCGGCGCTGGAGGGCATCGGCATCGTTTCGCACCAGCTCGATGAGTGGGTCGTGCCGCTGGCGCTGCTGGTGCTGGTGGGCCTGTTCGTGATCCAGTCTCACGGCACCGGCCTGATGGGCAAGCTGTTCGGCCCGGTGATGGCGCTGTGGTTCGGCACGCTGGCGCTGCTGGGCGGCTGGCAGGTCTGGCAGACGCCGGAGGTGCTCAATGCGCTCAATCCCATGTGGGGCTTGCGCTTCATCGTTGAATTCCCCTGGATCAGCTTCGTGCTGCTGGGCGCCGTGGTGCTGGCGCTGACGGGCGCCGAGGCGCTGTACGCCGACATGGGCCACTTCGGTCGCCCCGCCATCCGCCGCGCCTGGTTCAGCATGGTGATGCCGGCGCTGACGCTGTGCTACTTCGGCCAGGGCGCGCTGCTGCTGCGCGATCCTGAGGCGATCCGCAATCCCTTCTTCCTGATGGCGCCCGACTGGGGCCTGGCGCCGCTGGTGGCGCTGGCCACCGTGGCCACCGTGGTGGCGTCGCAGGCGGTGATCTCGGGCGCGTACTCGGTCACGCGCCAGGCCGTGCAGCTGGGCTTCTGGCCGCGCATGCAGATCCTGCACACCTCGGCGGTCGAGAAGGGCCAGATCTACCTGCCCCAGGTCAACGCGCTGCTGCTGTGCGCCGTGCTGGTGCTGGTGCTGGTGTTCCGCAATTCCGACAACCTGGCCGCCGCCTACGGCTTCGCCGTGACCGGCACCATGCTGACCACCTCGGTGCTGGCCTTCGCCGTGCTGCCGCGTGGCAGCACCGGCGCCAAGCGCATGCTGTGGCTGGTGGCGCTGGGCCTCCTGCTGCTGTTCGACGTGCTGCTGTTCGCGGCCAACGTGTTCAAGATCCACGAAGGCGGCTGGCTGCCGCTGGTGGTGGCGATCGTCGTGTTCACGCTGATGATGACCTGGCGCCGGGGCCGCCGCCTGCTGTCCGAAATGCAGCAGCGCGACCGCCAGCCGCTCAAGGAATTCATGGAGCAGCTGGAGGAATACCCGCCGTCGCGCGTGCATGGCACCGCCATCTTCATGACCATGAACTCCGGCAACGTGCCGCCGGCGCTGCTGCACAACCTCAAGCACAACAAGGTGCTGCACGACCACGTGCTGTTCCTGACCATCCTGGTCGCGGACGTGCCCTACGTGTCCGAGGACGAACGCTTCACGGTCAACAAGCTCAGCGCCTCCAGCTGGCAGGCCACGGTGCACTACGGCTTCAAGGAAGATCCGGACGTGCCCGAGACCCTGCGCCAGGTGGCCGAGGCCTATCCGGAAATCGACCTGGAACCGATGCGCACCTCGTACTTCCTGTCGCGCCAGACCGTCGTCGCGGCCAAGAAACCGGCCCTGTGGCGCTGGCGCCGCGTGGTGTTCTCCTTCATGGCGCGCAACGCCACCCGCAGCACCAAGTTCTTCAAGATCCCGGCCAACCGCGTCGTGGAAATGGGCATGCAGGTCGAGCTGTAAAGGCGCCAGCCCCAAACAAAAAGCCCCTCGGCGTGCCGAGGGGCTTTTTGTTGAACCGCTATCGCACCCGATATCGATCGCCTCATCCGACGCACCCAATCCAAGGCGCGACATTCGAGGCACTTCCCATCGAGGTCGCGCGGAGCCGGCTTTGCCGGTCCGCAGCGACGCCCCCTTGAGGGGGAAGCGCGCAGCGCTTCGGGGGTGGGTTTCCACCCTGCGCGGAGCCGGCTTTGCCGGTCCGCAGCGACGCCCCTGGGGGAAGCGCGAAGCGCTCGGGGGGGCCTACTTCTTTTCGTCTTTCAGCTGCGGGATCGACGTGCCCGACGAAGCCAGCAGGCCGGTCTGCACATACGTGAACAGCTTGGCGCGCGTGTCGGTGATGTCGAGGTTGCGCATCGTCAGCTGGCCGATGCGGTCGGCCGGCGTGAACGGGGCGTTCTCGACCTTTTCCATCGACAGGCGCTCGGGAGCGTAGGTCAGGTTGGCCGATTCGGTGTTCAGCAGCGAGTAGTCGTTGCCGCGGCGCAGTTCCAGCGTGACTTCGCCGGTGACGGCGCGGGCCACCCAGCGCTGGGCGGTTTCGCGCAGCATGATGGCTTGCGGGTCGAACCAGCGGCCCTGGTACAGCAGGCGGCCCAGCTTGCGGCCGTTTTCGCGGTACTGCTCGATGGTGTCTTCGTTGTGGATGCCGGTGACCAGGCGCTCGTAGGCGATGAACAGCAGCGCCATGCCCGGGGCTTCGTAGATGCCGCGGCTTTTGGCCTCGATGATGCGGTTCTCGATCTGGTCGCTCATGCCCAGGCCGTGGCGGCCGCCGATGCGGTTGGCTTCGAGCATCAGCTCGACCGGGTCCGAGTATTCCACGCCGTTCAGCGCGACCGGCTGGCCTTCCTCGAAGCGCACCGTGACTTCCTCGGCCTTGACGGCCACGTCATCGCGCCAGAACGCCACGCCCATGATGGGCTTGACGATGCGGATGCCGGAGTTCAGGTGTTCCAGGTCCTTGGCCTCGTGCGTGGCGCCGAGCAGGTTGGAGTCGGTGGAGTAGGCCTTTTCGGCGGACATCTTGTAGTCGAAGCCGGCCTGGCGCATGTATTCGGACATTTCCGAACGGCCGCCCAGCTCGTCGATGAAGCGCTGGTCCAGCCAGGGCTTGTAGATCTTCAGGTCCGGGTTGGTCAGCAGGCCGTAGCGGTAGAAGCGCTCGATGTCGTTGCCCTTGAAGGTGCTGCCGTCGCCCCAGATGTTGACGTCGTCTTCCTTCATGGCGGCCACCAGCATGGTGCCGGTGACGGCGCGGCCGATGGGCGTGGTGTTGAAGTAGGTGATGCCGGCGGTCGAGATGTGGAAGGCGCCCGATTGCAGCGCGGCGATGCCTTCGGCGACCAGCTGCGGACGGCAGTCGATCAGGCGGGCGTTCTTGGCGCCGTAGGCCAGGGCCTTGCGCGGGATCTCGTCGTAGTCGGCCTCATCGGGCTGGCCCAGGTTCGCGGTGTAGGCGTAGGGGATGGCGCCGTTGTTGCGCATCCAGAGCAGCGCGGCGCTGGTGTCCAGGCCGCCGGAGAAGGCGATGCCGACCTTCTGGCCGGTGGGAAGGTTCGGGAGGATAGTGGTCATTGTTAGTGATGAGACGCCAACGGGACGGCAGCGGCCCAGGGCCGCCGGACAAGAAACGAATCGCTCTAGTTTACCGCTTTTGCCTTGATCGGGCGGGGGGCCAGGGCCGCCGGCGGGGCCGAAACTGTCAGGATTGTCAGGGGGCGGACAGCGCGGGGTCGGGCAGGCCTGCTTACAGTGGATGCGTCATCACGCATGCGGCCCGGAGCCGCCACGCACATGGAACCCAGCAGCGCATCGCCGGCGGCAAGGCTGGCCCCAAGAGGGGCGGCGGCCTGCCTGTCGCTGCTCCTGGCCCTGGCGGGTTGCGCGGCGGGGCCGGATTACCGGCGCCCGGCGCTGGATGTGCCGGCCGCCTACAAGGAAGCTGCCGGGGCGTCGAGCCCTTCGGGGCAGGCGCCGGATGCCGCCCAGGCTGGCGACCCGGCGGCGCCGCCGGCCAATGCCGCCGAGGAAACGGGGCCATGGCGCACCGCCGCGCCGGGCGCGATCGACAGCCGCCAGCCCTGGTGGCAGGCCTATGGCGATCCGACCCTGGATGCGCTGATCGTCCAGGCCAACGCCGCCAACCAGACCCTGCAGCAGGCCCAGGCCCAGTACCGTCAGGCGCGCGCCGCCTCGGATGCCGCCCGGGCCGCGTTCTGGCCGGTGGTGGGGGCGTCGGCGTCGGCCACCCGCGCGCGTGCCCTCAGCGGCGGCCAGGCCGTGCTGGGCAACAACTATTCGGCCGGGCTGAACGTGTCCTGGGAACCGGACATCTGGGGCGGCACGCGGCGCCAGGTCGAGGCCAGCGACGCCTCGGCCCAGGCCAGCCAGGCCAACCTGGCCGCCGCCCGCCTGAGCATCCAGGCCACGCTGGCGCAGGACTACATGCAGCTGCGCGCCACCGACCAGGCCATCGGCCTGTACGCCCGCACGCTGCAGGCCTATGAACGCACGCTGGCGCTGACCCGCAGCCAGTACGGCGCGGGCGTGGCGCTGCGCGCCGACGTGGCCCAGGCCGAGGCGCAGTTGAAGACCGCCCAGGCCCAGGCCATCGACCTGCAGGCCACGCGCAGCCAGCTGGAGCACGCCATCGCCATCCTGACGGGGCGCGCGCCGGCGCAATTCAGCCTGCCGCCCTTGCCGGCGGACCAGCCGTGGACGCCGCGCCTGCCCGACACGCCGGCCGGCCTGCCGTCCGCCCTGCTGGAACGGCGTCCCGACATCGCCGCGGCCGAGCGCGAGGCCGCAGCGGCCAATGCCGGCATCGGCGTGGCGCGGGCGGCGTATTTCCCCTCGCTGCTGCTGTCGGCCGGAGGCGGCTTCACCGCCGCCAGCTTCGCGCAGTGGTTCAACGCGCCCAGCCGCGTCTGGTCGCTGGGCGCGAGCCTGGCGCAGACCCTGTTCGACGGCGGCCTGCGGCGGGCGCGCGACGCGCAGGCGGGGGCGGCCCGGCTCTTTTACACAACTGACGCCGCCGACGATACCCCCTGTGTGGAGCTCGGGGGGGGCCGGATTCTTTAAAAAAAAAAAAACAAACGAAACACTTGGTATGGACGTAGCCTACGTAAGAGCAGTACGATGTCATAA
>NZ_JAGTJY010000460.1:0-573 GCF_018195695.1 Achromobacter sp. Marseille-Q0513
GGTCGCTGGCGGTCGCGCGCGTCTCGGTGACGGTTTCAGTTACGTCGTAGTAGACGAAGTTGTGCCGCAGGCGGCGCGCGAAATCGGCGTTGAATTCACGGATGCGCGCGTCCAGCTGCAGGTATTGCGCCTTGTATGCGGCGTAGGCATCGTCATAGGCCTTGCGGCGCGTGGCCTCGCTGGCCAGGCACTGCCTGTCGGAGCCGCAGGGACGTTCGCGTTCGACCCACACAGGCATGGGGCCGACGGGTCGCGCCACCTCGAATACCGACCAGATGCGCGAGTCCTGGGCATAGCGGAACCCTTCATCCGTATAGGAGCATGAATTGCCCGCATCCCCGCCCTGGCCCGTGCATAGGTACTCCGGCGCGATGTACGCCGGCGCGACCGGCGCGGTCGCCTCTCTCGGCCTGCCGCTGCCCTTGCCAGCCCAGTTCTGCGGCACGTAGTCGAACGGCGGGCCGTAGCGCGAGGCGGGATATCTTTCCGACGGGATGACAAGCAGGCGTTCCCTGCCACCCGTCGCCCAACGCGGGTCCTGGCTGCACTGGGGGCCGTTCTCGTAGCAGACCC
>NZ_JAGTJY010000461.1:0-572 GCF_018195695.1 Achromobacter sp. Marseille-Q0513
CGCCCGGCGGCCTGCATCGTCGGCGAGCCCACCCGCATGGCCGTCATCCGCGCGCCCCCGGGGCCCCCGGCCCCGCGCCGCCCCCCCCCACCCGGGCGAGCAGAGGGGCCGTCGGCGCCAACGGGATTCCCCCGGCGGGGCGGTGCCCGGGGGGCAGCAGAAAAGCCCCCGCGAACCCCCCCGCCAGCAGCCCCGGCAGCAGCCAGAGCAGGTCCGGCCGCGACCAGGTGCGTGGCCGCCAGTAGCGCAGGGCGAATACGTCCATGGCCACGAACAGCGGCGCCAGCAGGCTGCCCGCGGCAATCGGATCCATCACCAGCGCCAGCAGCGGAATGCCGATGATCGCGAAGCCGCCCCCGAACGCCCCCTTCATGAAACCGATCACGCCCACGGCGAGTAGGGCGACTGCGACGACCTGGACATCGAGACTCATGGTGGATGGCGACGAAAATGGACAAGTGGAAACGCGACGACGAGCAACGTAGCCGCGTTGTCGATGCGGCTTTGCGGCATCCTGGCGCCGTGGGCTGTGGCGCGGCAGCGTTGTGGCATGGCAGCGTTGTGCGGCGCCA
>NZ_JAGTJY010000462.1:0-572 GCF_018195695.1 Achromobacter sp. Marseille-Q0513
TACATTTGGCGCACATTAAGAGCATCAGCATTTCATCAAAACCCAACTCAGAAGCATAACCACGGGCCGTCAATTGCCGTCGCGACGGAACTTAGTGCTTTAAAGACGTGGAATAAACTTAACGCCATCTATTCGACTCCCCCCCTCCCCGCGGAAGCACCGGAGCATTCTTACAAAACTCACCCGAGCCAAGGTCACATCCACAACGTGTAGATACATAGTCGCACACGTATCGATTAACACGCATTTACTGACCGCACAGTCCCGAACCAAAATACTAATTAGCTAGGTTTACCGCTATAGCGTAGACACACGACGAACTCACAACGTGGATCCATAGGCGTTCGCCAAGCAGGCAGCCTAGTGCATATCACGCCGCAAGGAGTTTGTGCAGATGCATGGTTATCATTAGGTGGAGCTATAAGAGCCAATAATCGGAGTTAAAAGCCATGACCTGCCAATTGTGTTCGACTGAAAACGAAAATCCGTATAGCGCTATCCAATTCCTGTCACACCTATTGGTGAACAACTATCGACGTGAATTCGATATATTCCCCACGATTGCCGTCCAT
>NZ_JAGTJY010000463.1:0-571 GCF_018195695.1 Achromobacter sp. Marseille-Q0513
GGTAAAGGAGTGTTTGATGCCCAGGGCCTGGCAGGTCTTGGCGAACAGGCTTGAGCGGTACGCCGACCCGTTGTCAGTGATCAAGCGCTTGATGCTCACGCCAAGCGCCGCGTAATGCGACACAGCCGCTCGCAGGAACGCGACCGCTGAGTTCTTCCCCTCGTCCCCATGCATCTGGACGAAGCCCAGCCGCGAGTGGTCATCGATGGCCACATGGGCATACTCCCAGCCAGCCCCGCGGCTGCGCGTGGTTCTGTCGCCATTGATACGATGACCCACGCGCTCGATGCGCCCCAATTTCTTGGTGTCCATGTGAAGGAGCTCTCCGGGAGCCGGATGTTCGTAGCGCAGCACGGCTTGCACCGGATCGAGTACCCGCAGGCTCGACAGTCCAAGGCCGCGCAGATGACGGCTGATGCTCGCCACACTACGTCCCACCGTCGCGGCGATCCGGCGCATCGGCATGCGAGTGCGCCGTAGTTGCTCGATTCTGCGACTCAATTCACTGTCTATCCTGCTGCGAGTGCGGGCCGGGCGAGAACTGCGGTCCACCAAGCCTGCCATACCGTAC
>NZ_JAGTJY010000464.1:0-570 GCF_018195695.1 Achromobacter sp. Marseille-Q0513
GACGTAGGTCGCGACGAGCTTCTTGGCCTCGTCCGGGCGCCCGGCATCGAGCAGTTGGATCACTGATTCGATCTGCTCGAATTGGATCAGATCTCCGTATTTCATGTTCGTGCCCATATGCTTTTCTCTTCCCGCAGTTTTCGTTAATTCGGTCAAATTTCGAGTACGACCACGCCGTCCTGGCTGTAGTCACGATGTTCTGGATGGCTCATGTCGGCATAAATCAGCCGATCACCGCGCAACTCGCCAGGCCAAACGGCCACGACGCGCCTGGAGTGAGCCAGCCGCCTGACGAGGTCAAGCGGGTTGATCTGTAGGCTGGGCTCGAACAGCAACTCAAGATTGTCGAGCAGCAGCGGGGCTTCGCCTCGTTCCCCGAATGTTTCAAGCAGCGCAATCTCACGCAGCAGTTCGCCTGCCGAGAAGCCGCGCTTGTTGTTCGGCGTGGCGGCCAATCGGCGCCCCAGTTCCAGGCCGACGTTGAGTGGCTCGATGTTGAGCTTGTTGCCGAGCTGGCGCAGCAGTTGGGTTTTGCCACTGCGGCTGGAGCCGACCAGCAGGATCAACTTG
>NZ_JAGTJY010000465.1:0-567 GCF_018195695.1 Achromobacter sp. Marseille-Q0513
CTTGCGCGCCGCATCATAGTCGCCGTCTGGCACGCCGGTTTCGGCGACCTTGGTCACGCTTTCGGCCCAGGCCAGTGCGGCTCGCTCGCGCTCGTCGAACAGGGAGCCGGCTTCGGCCCATGCCTGGAGCAACGCCAGTTTCTCGATCCTCACCCCGCGCTTTCGCAGATCGCGCGTGTGCATGTCCAGGCAATAGGCGCAATTGTTGATCTGCGATATGCGCAAGTACACGAGTTCAACCAGGTCTGGCGCCAGACCGCACTGTGTGACGTAGCCGTAGACGGCGCCGAGGCTTTTGGCGCCGGCCGGGGCAACCTGGTTGTAGTCGATACGCTTGGTCATTTTCTTCTCCACGATTGATGGGTCCTGCTTCGGAGCGGGGCCGGGGTTGCGCCAACCCATTCACGGCTGGAACGAAGGCTGCATTGTCCGGGAATCGATTCCATGCTCGAAGATCCATGAGCGCACTTTCCAACTGGTCCAAGGCGGACGGCAGGAAGCCGGGCGTCTGGACATGCGCAGATGGAATCTTCGGAGGGCGCTCCCGACCCTTACACTATCCTTCCT
>NZ_JAGTJY010000466.1:0-564 GCF_018195695.1 Achromobacter sp. Marseille-Q0513
GGGCTGCTGTAGTTGAGCCGGATGAAATTGCGGTAGCTGTCGGAGACCGAGAACATGTAACCCGGCCCGACGGTGATGCCGCGCTCCAGCGCCCGCTGGTAGATCTCCATGCCGTCGACCGGCGCGGGCAGCTCCACCCACAGCACGTATCCGCCTTGCGGGTTCGAGGTGCGCGTGCCTTCGGGGAACCATCGGTGCACCGCGTGGCGCATCAGGCTGGCCTGCTGCGCGTAGGCCTTGCGCATGCGTCGCAGCCTGTGGTCGTAGCCGTCGCGCTCCAGGTATTCCGCGATGGCCAGCTGCGGAATCGCGGGCGTGGTCAGCGTGTTCAGGAATTTCAGCTTCTCGACCTGGTCGCGATAGCGGCCCGGCAGCGCCCAGCCGATGCGGTAGACGGACGTCAGGGTCTTGGAGAAGGACGAGCAGTGCAGCACCAGGCCCTTGGTGTCATGGGCCTTGAGCGTGCCGGGCGGCGTGTCGCCGTAGTAAAGCTCGTTGCAGACCCCGTTCTCGATGATGGGCATATCGCGTTCCGTCGCCAGCCGGACCAGCGCGGCCTTGCGC
>NZ_JAGTJY010000467.1:0-554 GCF_018195695.1 Achromobacter sp. Marseille-Q0513
GGGTAGATCAGGCCAATCAACTCCGGCATGACAAGCCGGCTCGCAAGGTCCTGAAATCGAGCCGCTGGCTGTTGTTGCGCAACCGCCAAAACCTGAAACCAGAACAGGCCGTGCACCTGAAGGAGCTGCTGGCCGCCAATCAGTCGCTGCTATGCGTCTACGTGCTGCGCGACGAACTCAAACGGCTCTGGTTCTACCGAAAGCCAGCCTGGGCGGAAAAGGCCTGGGGGCAATGGTTCGAACAGGCTCGACAAAGCGGGATCGCCGCCCTGCAAAAGTTCGCCGAGCGCTTACAGGGTTACTGGCACGGCATCGTGACTCGCTGCCGCCATCCTCTGAACACCAGCGTCGTCGAAGGGATCAACAACACCATCAAGGTCATCAAGCGTCGCGCTTACGGGTACCGCGACGAGGAGTACTTCTTCCTCAAAATCCGCGCCGCGTTCCCCGGTAATCCGCGATGAACCAAGAAAAAACCCCGTAGAAGGTTGATTCTACGGGGTTTTTGGACTTGCTTGGAACTATTCTTGGCGGACAGAGGGGGATTCGAACCC
>NZ_JAGTJY010000468.1:0-554 GCF_018195695.1 Achromobacter sp. Marseille-Q0513
GTTTGGCTGATATTGATGATCCTCACGAAATGGCGGTGCTGCTGGCTCCAACGAACCATAGACCTCGTCTGTGGACACATGCAGAAAGCGGAATCCGTCGCGCGCGCTTGCCTCAAGCGATGCGACATAGCGCCGCGCACATTCGAGCAAATTAAATGTGCCAACGATATTTGTTTCAATAAATGCGCTCGGCCCTGAGATGGACCGATCCACATGGGATTCCGCCGCAAAATTGACTATCGCGCGCGGCGCATGCTGTGCCAGCAATTCATCCACCAAGATTTGATTACCAATATCTCCCGGAATCAGTATGTATCGGCTGTCGCCGGCCAGAGCAACCAGATTCTCGGGTTTGCGGGCATAAGCAATTTTATCAAGATGGAGCCCCGGTTCACCGTGCTGGGCCAGCCAGTCGAGAATGAAATGGGAGCCGATAACCCCGGCTCCGCCAGTGACGAGAATAGTCATGGTTTGCGTGCGAGAGATTGATGCGCGCCACCAGGATGTGCGCGTCCTGCCACGATTTTAACTGTCGTCAATGCTCCAGCCAGGAC
>NZ_JAGTJY010000469.1:0-547 GCF_018195695.1 Achromobacter sp. Marseille-Q0513
TCGCAATGCCAGCCATGTCAGCCAGCCCGCGCCCCCCGCCGCGACGACAGCTACGGCATCAAGCGGCATGTCTGCCTCCGTGCACGGGGCGCCGTCTCATGCATCGACCCTGACAATGCGCCGGATCAGCACCACGCCGGCGGCCTCCAGCGCGACCAGCAGCGCCAGCACGCCCCAGCCGGCCGGCGTGCGCCACAGCAGGCTCATGATCGCGGGCTCCAGCTGGTAAAGCACGGCCAGCAGCAACACCGGCAACGCGCCGACGATCCAGGCCTGCATGCGTCCCTGGGATGTCAGCGCCCGCAGCCGGGCCTGCAACTGCGAGCGGGCGCGCAGGGTGTCCGCGATGCGGTCCAGCGCCTCGGCCAGATTGCCGCCGGATCGCGTGGCGATGCGCAGGGCCGCGGCGGTCAGGGCCGTTGCCTCGGACGGCACCCGCTGTTCCAGTCGGGCCAGCGCCTCGTCCCAGGGTATGCCCAGCCGCTGCTCGCGCAGCAGCAGGCCAAGTTCCTGTGACAGCGGCGCCTCGCCGTTCTCGGCCAGATGG
>NZ_JAGTJY010000046.1:0-35273 GCF_018195695.1 Achromobacter sp. Marseille-Q0513
GTGATGCGCCGCCTGCCTGCCCGCACGGAGCGGCGCATGCCGCTACCCCACTCAGGTGCCCCCGCCCCCAGCCGGATCTCCCATGGCCGGCCAAGCAGCCCCGAGGGTATTCTCCCTTCCACCTGTGGGGCAATTCATGAGAAAGAAATTTATTACTCGGTTATTTGGAAAGATGTTTTCAACGAATACGGGTTTATCCCAGGTGGGATAACGCGGAGAATTCAGTCATCGGGAACACATGACGAACCACGACGGAGACCCGCCGGATTCGCACCCTAAATCCAAGACACGGAGGTCTACCATGAAAACCCTGACTACCACCCTGCTGATTTCGCTAGCCCTGGCCGGCGCCGGCGCCCAAGCCGCCGATCTGTCGCAAGCCAAGAGCAGCGCCCAAGTCGCCACCGAACTGCAACAAGCCAAGGCCAGCGGCCAGTACACGTTCGGCGAGCTGGACTATCCGCCCGCCCTGCCCCAGGCCGCCAGCCTGAGCTCGCAGCAAGTGAGCGATGAGCTGCAACAAGCCAAGATCAACGGCCAATACACCTTTGGCGAATTGCAATACCCGCCCGTCGTCGCCGCCCCCGCGACCAAGGCCGCGAAGTCGCGCGCCGACGTGCAGGCCGAACTGGCGCAGGCCAAGGCCAGCGGCCAGTACACCTTCGGCGAGCTGGAATACCCGCCGATCGTGCGCTGAACCGGCCATCCGGTGAGCTGCTTGCTGTAGCCCGGCCGGCCTCGGACGGCATCATGGTCCGGGGCCGGTTTTTTCAGCTACGACAAGCGGATGCAGTACCGCCGCGGCAGAGATGCCGCGGTTTTTTTGCCCATCGAATTGGGCCGCCAAGGCCGCGCGCCCTGCAGGCGCTAGCAGCCCCCCAAGGGGGCGTTTCATCTTGGGGGCGGCCCTGCGATGAAAAATCCCCGCAAGGCATGATGCCCGTGCGGGGATTGGCAAGCCGGGGCGCCAGAATGGCGCCCTATCCGGCGATTCAGCTGAAGAATTCCTTCACCCGGTCGGTCCAGGACTTGCTTTGCGGCGAATGGCGGTCGCCGCCGTCGTTCAGCGAGGCCTCGAACTGGCGCAGGATGTTCTTCTGCTCGTCGCTCAGGCGCACCGGCGTCTCGACCACCACGTGGCAGTACAGGTCGCCCGGATAGCTGCCGCGCACGCCGCGGATGCCCTTGCCGCGCAGGCGGAAGGTCTTGCCCGATTGCGTGCCTTCGGGGATCGAGATCTCGGCCTTGCCGCCCAGCGTCGGCACTTGCAGCTCGCCGCCCAGCGCCGCCGTGGTGAACGGGATGGTCAGCTCGCAATGCAGGTCGTCGCCGTCGCGCTGGAAGATCTGGTGCTTCTTGATGTGGATTTCCACATACAGATCGCCCGGAGGACCGCCATTGATGCCCGGCTCGCCGTTGCCGCTGGAACGGATGCGCATGCCGTCGTCGATGCCGGCCGGAATCTTGACCTGCAGGGTCTTGTTGCGGCGGATGCGGCCCACGCCATCGCAAGCCTGGCAGGGATCGGTGATTTCCTTGCCGTTGCCGTGGCAGGTCGGGCAGGTCTGCTGCACGCTGAAGAAACCCTGCTGCATGCGGACCGCGCCCGAGCCGCCGCAGGTGCGGCAGGTCTTGGGCGAGGTGCCGGGCTTGGCGCCCGAACCCTTGCAGGTGTCGCAGTTTTCCCAGCTGGGCACACGGATCTCGGTGTCGAAACCGGCCGCGGCCTGCTCCAGCGAGATTTCCAGCGCGTACTTCAGGTCGGCGCCGCGATAGACCTGCGGACCGCCGCCGCGACGGCCACCGCCGCCGCCGAAGATTTCGCCGAAGATATCGCCGAACGCATCGGCGAAGCCACCGCCCATGCCGCCGCCCATGCCCGCGGCATTGGGGTCGACGCCGGCGTGGCCGTAGCGGTCGTAGGCGGCGCGCTTCTGCTCGTCGCCCAGGACTTCATAGGCCTCTTTGGCTTCCTTGAATTTCTCTTCAGCTTCCTTGCTGTCCGGATTGCGGTCCGGATGGTACTTCATGGCCAGCTTACGATAGGCCTTCTTCAGTTCGTCGTCCGAGGCGTTCTTCGCCACGCCCAGGACTTCGTAATAGTCGCGTTTTGCCATGATCGGTGGGCCCGGAAGCGAGCCTTCTTTTCAGTGCTACAGAATGAGTCCGCCCGGTAGGCGGAAAATCCGGCTACCGGGCGGCGCTGGGCAGGTCAGAGCCTGGCCATCAGTGGTCGCGCTTGACTTCCTTGAAGTCGGCGTCGACGACATTGTCGTCCACCGGCTTCGCGTTGTCCGCGGCCTGTTGCTGGCCCGCGGCCTGCTGCGCCTGCATGTCGGCGTACATCTTTTCGCCGAGCTTCTGCGAGGCGGTCGACAGCGCTTCCACCTTGGCGTCGATCGCGGCCTTGTCACCGTCCTTCAGCACGGCTTCCAGGTCCTTGATCGCGGCCTCGATGCTTTCCTTCTCGGCGGCCTCGAGCTTGTCGCCGTACTCGGTCAGCGACTTGCGGGTGGCGTGCACCAGCGCGTCGGCCTGGTTGCGCGATTGCGCCAGCTCGGCCACGCGGTGATCTTCCTCGGCATTGGCCTCGGCATCCTTGACCATGCGCTGGATCTCGTCTTCCGACAGGCCCGAGTTCGCCTTGATGGTGATCTTGTTTTCCTTGCCGGTGCCCTTGTCCTTGGCGGACACGTGCAGGATGCCGTTGGCGTCGATGTCGAACGTGACTTCGATCTGCGGCACGCCACGGGGCGACGGCGGAATGCCTTCGAGGTTGAACTCGCCCAGCGCCTTGTTGCCGGCGGCGATTTCGCGCTCGCCCTGGAACACCTTGATGGTCACGGCCGGCTGGTTGTCGTCGGCGGTCGAGAAGGTCTGCGAGAAGCGGGTCGGGATCGTCGTGTTCTTCTGGATCATCTTGGTCATCACGCCGCCCAGGGTTTCAATGCCCAGGGACAGGGGGGTGACGTCCAGCAGCAGCACGTCCTTGCGCTCGCCCGACAGCACGGAACCCTGGATGGCGGCGCCGGCGGCGACAGCCTCGTCGGGGTTCACGTCCTTGCGCGGATCCTTGCCGAAGAATTCCTTGACCTTCTCCTGCACCTTGGGCATGCGGGTCATGCCGCCGACCAGGATCACGTCGTCGATGTCCGAGACCTTGACGCCGGCGTCCTTGATGGCCACGCGGCAGGGCTCGATGGTGCGCTCGATCAGTTCCTCGACCAGCGCTTCCAGCTTGGCGCGCGTGATCTTCAGGTTCAGGTGCTTCGGACCCGAGGCGTCGGCCGTGATGTACGGCAGGTTGATCTCGGTCTGCTGCGCCGACGACAGTTCGATCTTGGCCTTTTCGGCGGCTTCCTTCAGGCGCTGCAGGGCCAGCACGTCCTTGGACAGATCAACGCCCTGTTCCTTCTTGAACTCGGAGATGATGTAGTCGATGATGCGCTGGTCGAAGTCTTCGCCGCCCAGGAAGGTGTCGCCGTTGGTCGACAGCACTTCGAACTGCTTCTCGCCATCCACGTCGGCGATTTCGATGATGGACACGTCGAACGTGCCGCCGCCCAGGTCATAGACGGCGATCTTGCGGTCGCCCTTCTCGTTCTTGTCCAGGCCGAAGGCCAGCGCGGCCGCGGTCGGCTCGTTGATGATGCGCTTGACTTCCAGGCCGGCGATGCGGCCGGCGTCCTTGGTCGCCTGGCGCTGGCTGTCGTTGAAGTACGCGGGCACGGTGATGACGGCCTCGGTCACTTCCTCGCCCAGGTAGTCCTCGGCGGTCTTCTTCATCTTGCGCAGCACGTCGGCCGACACTTGGGGAGGCGCCATCTTGTTGCCGCGCACTTCCACCCAGGCGTCGCCGTTGTCGGCCTTGACGATCGCATAGGGCATCAGGTTGATGTCCTTCTGCACCGCTTTTTCGTCGAACTTGCGGCCGATCAGGCGCTTGACCGCGTACAGCGTGTTCCTGGGGTTGGTCACCGCCTGGCGCTTGGCCGGGGCGCCGACCAGGGTTTCGCCGTCGTCCATGTAGGCGACGATGGAAGGCGTGGTGCGGGCGCCTTCGGCGTTTTCGATGATCTTGACCTGCCCACCGTCCATGACAGCCACGCAGCTGTTGGTCGTGCCCAGGTCGATGCCGATGATTTTGCTCATGGTGGGTTTACCTTGAATGTATATCTATGAAAATAGAGAAAATTTACTGTCCCCGCATAACTGGGGCCGCCGGCAGGGTTTTTCAAGACGTCCCGGCGGAATTTTCCGGAGGCGGCTCACGCAGCCGGCGGATCGCCGCCGTGAACTGGGGCAGGCCCGGCCAGCCGGTGATGCGTCCCAGCCGCTTGCCCGCCCGGTACAGCACGAAGGTGGGCACGCCATGCAGCGAAAAACGCCGGCCCAGCGGCTCGTCCGCGTAGACGTCGGCCTCGAACCAGCTCAGATCCAATTCCAGCAGCGCGTCCCGGTGCAACAGGGCGGTCTGCTTGAAGATATTGCAGTTGTAGCAGTCCTGCCCCCACAGGAACACGCAGCGCAGATCGTCGCCCGGCGCCTGGACCACGGCCGCGTCGAATCCGGCGGAATCGACGTGGCGCATGCCGAAGGCCTCGAAGAAGCTGGCCGGGTCGAAATGGGTCGCGCTCATGGCTGGGGGGCCGTCCGGTTTCAGCCCTGGCCGGCGGACACCACCACCAGCGCGGGCCGCAGCGTGCGGTCGGCGATGGCGTAGCCCTTCTGCAGCAGCTGCAGCACGGTGTTGGCGGGCTGATCGGCCGGCACCGACGAAATCGCCTGGTGCAGGTGCGGATCGAACTTGTCGCCCTGGGCAGGCGCGATTTCCTTGAGCAGGTTGCGCTCGAAGGCGGCGGCCAGCTGCTTCAGGGTCACCTCCACGCCTTCGCGCAGGGTATCCACGGTCTGCTCGGGCTGGGCCAGCGCGGCTTCCAGACTGTCCTTGACCGGGACCAGGCTCTCGGCGAACGACTCGATGCCGAACTTGCGGGCCTTGGACACGTCTTCCTGGGCGCGGCGGCGCACGTTCTCGGCTTCCGCGCGCACGCGCAGCAGCTGGTCATGCTGTTCATTGACGGTGGCCTGGGCGGCGTCCAGCTGGGCGCGCAGCTCGTTCAGCTCGGCCAGCAGGTCGTCCTGGGCGGCGGGGGCCGCGTCGGCGGCGGCGCCGTGCTCGGGCGTCTGGTCTGCGGGCTCGTGGGGTGCCGTCATGGGGAATCCTCCAAAAAGAATGGCTTTCGCAGACATGAATGGGGGCCAATACCCCTATTTCAAGCCCGGGATAGCGAAATATTCCCCGGCGGCGGAACCTTTGCGGAAAATTGGGGTCGCCTTACTTTTTCCTGTGCGGCTGGGCAGGCGCGGCCGGGTCGCTGGCGGGAAAGCTGTCCTTCAGCGCCCGGTCGACCCGGGCCTCGTCCGTTTCCGGCTCGGGATGGACGGCGATGGGGTCGCTGGCGGGAAAGGTCTCGGCCAGCGCCTCGTCCAGCTCATGCTCGACCTGATCCTCGTCCACCGGGGTAGCTACCGTCCCCTTTTTCACGGTCTTGCCAGTCTTGGGATCATGATGCATGAGCCTGCTCCTTCAAGTCGGTGAGTGCGCGCCCCACCCTTGCAGATGCCTGGCCGTCAAGCCTGCCAGGCCGGCGATCCAGGCCGGATCGTCGTTCAGGGCGGGAATGTAGCGGAACTGCCTGCCGCCAGCGCCGAGGAAGGCATGGCGGCATTCCTGGCTGATTTCCTCCAGGGTTTCCAGACAGTCTGCCACAAAACCGGGGCACACCACGTCCACGTCCGTCACGCCGGCGGCAGCCAGCATCTTGAGCGTGGGCTCGGTATAGGGCTCCAGCCAGCGGGCCGCGCCGAAGCGGCTCTGGAAGGTGACTTCGATCTGCTCGCGCGGCAGCGACAGGCGCTGCGACACGAGCCGCGCCGTTTCCATGCAGTCGCGGTAGTAGGGATCGCCCAGCTCGATCGAGTAGCGCGGCAGGCCGTGGAAGCTCATCACCAGCTTCTGCGGACGGCCATGCTCGCGCCAATAGGCTTCGATGCTGCCGGCCAGCGCGTCCAGATAGAACGCATCTTCATGGAAGCGCTTGATGAAGCGCAGCTCGGGCTGGTCACGCAGGCGGCCGGCGTGGCGGGTCACGGCGTCCACCACGGTGGCGGTGGTGCTGGCGGCGTACTGCGGATAGAGCGGCACGGTCAGGATGCGCTCGCAGCCCTGCGCGCGCAGCCGGCTGATCGCGTCCGGGATCGACGGGTTGCCGTAGCGCATGCCCAGTTCCACCGTCGCTTCCACGCCCGCCTCGCGCAACGCCGCGGCCACGCCCTCGGCCTGGCGGCGGCTGTAGACCATCAGCGGCGAGCCCTCCTGCAGCCAGATGCCGGCGTAACGCGGCGCCAGCTTTTTCGGACGCATGGTCAGCACCAGGCCGTGCAGTATCGGCTTCCACAGATAGCGCGGGATTTCGATCACGCGCGGGTCGGACAGGAATTCGCCCAGGTACTTGCGGATGTCCCGGGCCGTGGGCGTGTCCGGGGTGCCCAGGTTCACCAGCAGCACGCCGACCTTGCCCGGCGCGCGCGGCGGCGGATCCTCGTTGAAGGGATCGTCCTGCTCCGGCTCGGGCAGGTAGCGTTCAGGCCACAGACACTTGAACAGGCGAAGAAACACAAAAACTCCCCTTCCTCCGCGAGGAGGATGCAGCTTTGACTGGGAACTACTGGTTGTGGCTGAGCGCGTTGGACAGGAGGCGCGCCGTGATGTCCACGATGGGAATGACGCGCTCGTAGGCCATGCGGGTCGGGCCGATCACGCCCAGGGTGCCGACCACCTTGCCGTCGACCCCGTAGGGCGCGGTGATGACGGACACCTCTTCCATCGGCACCAGCTGGGAATCGCCGCCGATGTAGATCTGCACGCCCTGCGCGCGGCTGGACACGTCCAGCAGCTGCAGCAGGTCGGTCTTTTTCTCGAACAGCGCGAACATCTTGCGCAGCCGGTCCATGTCGGAGGCGATGTCGGTCACGTCCAGCAGCTTGCGTTCGCCTGAGATCACCACGGCGTCGCCGTCCTCGGCCGCCTCGGCGCTGGCCTCGACCGCGGCCTGCATCAGGCGCGAGATGTCCTCGCGCAGCTGGGCGAGTTCGGTGGACAGCGTGCGGCGCACGGCGTCGAAGGACTTGCCGGCGAAATGGACGTTGAAGAAATTGCCGGCCTCCAGCAGCTCGGACTCGGCGTAGTCGCGCTGCACGAACAGGATGCGGTTCTGCACGTCGCCGTCCGGCGTGACGATGATGAGCAGCACGCGCTTGTCGGACAGGCGGATGAATTCGATCTGGCGGAACACCTGGGCGCGCTTGGGCGTGAGCACCACGCCGGCGAACTGGGTCAGGTTGGACAGCAGCGCGGCGGCGGCGTTGACGGCCCGGGTGGGCTCGGCCGCCGACAGCATCTCGCCCATGTTGCGGGGCTCGAGCTGGTACGACTGCACCGCCAGCAGGGAATCGACGAACATGCGATAGCCGCGCGGCGTCGGCACGCGCCCGGCCGAGGTGTGGGGGCTGTGGATCAGGCCCAGCTCTTCGAGGTCCGCCATGACGTTGCGGATCGTGGCCGGGGAAAGATCGAAGACTTTGGATAGCGTCCGCGAACCCACGGGCTGTCCATCGGCGATATAGCGTTCGATCAACGCCTTCAGTAACGCGCGTGCACGGTCGTCCATGGCGGGTATTTTAGGGAATCTTTTCCAATTGAGGCGATTTTTGTCCCGCAAGCGTATATGCGGCCCCATATAATCGGCAAACTGGCCCATTCCGGGCAAGTGTCGCGTTTTCCAACGTCGCCTTTTCTGACCCGCTCGCAGCCATGCACTTTCCCACCGTCGCCCTGATCGGCAGATACCAGGACACCGGCCTGGACGCACCGTTGCGGGCGCTCGCGCTCGCGCTCAGGCAGGCCGGTCGGCAGGTGCTGGTCGACGCCGACACGGCGCGCAACACCGGGCTCACCGAATTCCCCGCCGCCTCGCTCGAAGAGATCGGCCAGAACGCCTCGCTGGCAGTGGTCATGGGCGGCGACGGCACCGTGCTGGGCGCGGCGCGCCACCTGGCGCCTTTCGGCGTGCCGCTGGTCGGCATCAACCACGGACGCCTGGGCTTCATCACCGACATCCCGCTGCAGGACTCGCAGGCCGCGCTGGCGCGCGTGCTGGAAGGCAGCTTCCAGATCGAGGAACGCATGCTGCTCGAGGGCAGCGCCTGGCGTGGCGAACAGCAACTGTATTCCGCCACCGCGCTGAACGACGTGGTGCTCAACCGCGCCGGCCGCGGCGGCATGATCGAAGTCCGCGTCGAACTCGACGGTGCCTTCATGTACACGCAGCGCGCCGACGGCCTGATCATCGCCACGCCCACCGGCTCGACCGCCTACGCGCTGTCGGCCAACGGCCCCATCCTGCATCCGGGCATGAACGCCATGGTGCTGGTGCCGGTGGCGCCGCAGACGCTGTCCAACCGTCCCATCGTCATTCCCGACAGCGGCGTGCTCAACATGACCCTGACCGCCATGGGACGCGTGGGCGTGGGCGCCAGCGTGCACTTCGACATGCAGACCTGGTCCGACCTGCAGCCCGGCGACCGCATCGTGGTGCAGCGCTCGCGCCACAATGTCCGCTTCGTGCATCCCGAAGGCTACAGTTTCTTCTCCACCCTGCGCCGCAAGCTGCACTGGAACCTGATGCCGCAGGCCACCGACAACGTAGAGTAGTTAGCGCCCCCCATGCTGCGCACCCTGCATATCCGCGACTTCGTCATCGTCGAACAGACCGAGATCCATTTCGGCCCGGGCTTCACCGTGTTTTCCGGCGAGACCGGAGCGGGCAAGTCCATCCTCGTCGACGCCCTGGCCCTGGCGCTGGGCGAGCGTGGCGACGCCAGCGTGCTGCGCGAGGGCGCGGCGCGCGCCGACATCTCCGCCGTCTTCGACACGCCCGCGGCGCTGCGCCCCTGGCTGGCCGAACGCGAATTCGACGCCGACGAAGAGCTGGCCCTGCGCCGCGTGATCGACGCCCAGGGACGCAGCCGCGCCTACATCAACGGCACGCCCGCCACCGTCGCGCAACTGCGCGAGCTGGGCGACAGCCTGGTCGACATCCACGGCCAGCACGCCCACCAGAGCCTGATGCGCCCGGACGCGCAGCGCGACCTGCTGGACGCGCACGGCGGCCATGGCGAACTGCGCCAATCCGTGGGCCAGGCCTGGAAGCTCTGGCGCGCGCTGGCCCGCCAGCTCGAAGCCGCCGAAAAGGACGCCGCCGGCCTGGCCGCCGAACGCGAACGCCTGCAATGGCAGGTGGAAGAACTCGACCGCCTGGACCTGGGCCAGGACGAATGGGACGCGCTGCAGTCCGAGCATACGCGGCTGTCGCACGCGCAGTCGCTGCTGGACGGCGCCGGCCAGATCCTGGAAGCGCTGGACGGCGACGGCGATTCGGCCCATCACCGGCTCAATGCGGCCGGCCAGCGGCTGCAGCACATGCTGCGCCACGATCCCGGCCTGCAGGGCATGGTCGACGAGATCGAATCGGCCCGCATCGCCGTCAGCGAAGCCGTGTCCGACCTGAATAACTACGTCAGCCGCGTCGACCTGGATCCGCAGCGGCTGGCCGACGTCGAGGCCCGCCTGAGCGCGGTGTTCGAGACGGCGCGCAAGTTCCGCGTCGAACCCGACGGGCTTTGCGGCCTGCGCGAAGACCTGCACACGCAGTTGTCGGCCCTGCAGGCCGCCGCCGACATCGACAGCCTGCGCGAGCAGACCCAGGCCGCCCAGTCGCGCTACGACGCCGCGGCTGCCAAGCTCGGCACGGCGCGGCGCAAGGTCGCCAAGGACCTCGGCAAGCTGGTCACCCAGGCCATGCAGACGCTGGCCATGCAAGGCGGCCGCTTCGAGCCGACGCTGTCCGCCGCCGCGCCGTCCGCGCACGGCAACGAACAGGTGGAATTCCTGGTGGCCGGCCATGCCGGCACCTCGCCGCGCCCCCTGGCCAAGGTGGCCTCGGGCGGCGAGCTGTCGCGCATCTCGCTGGCCCTGTCTGTCATCGCCAGCCGCGCGGCGCGCGTGCCCACGCTGATCTTCGACGAAGTCGACAGCGGCGTCGGCGGCGCGGTGGCCGAAGTGGTCGGCAAGCTGCTGCGCGAATTGGGCGAGCGGCATCAGGTGCTGTGCGTGACCCACCTGCCCCAGGTCGCCGCCTGCGCCAACAGCCAGTTCCTGGTCAGCAAGGCGGAATCGCGCGGCACCACCCGGTCCAGCATCGAGGCGCTGGACGACGCCGCCCGCGTCGAGGAAATCGCCCGCATGCTGGGCGGCATCAAGCTCACCGCCACCACTCGCGAACACGCGCGCGAAATGCTGGAAGGCGCCGTCCAGGCCACGCGCTGACCCAGACCTGCCGTCAGGCGCGCCTGGCGCTCGGCGCCTCGCGCTGACGATAAAAAAAGCCCCTTCCAATGGAAGGGGCTTTTGATTTCACCGATTCGCGACGAGCGCGGCGCGAATCGGGGGGAATCAGGCTTGCTGCGTCCGGGCGCGAAGCCCAAGCCCGGACACAGGAGGGTTCAGCGGCCCTTCAGGCAGCTGCCGCAGATGCCGTACAGCACCATGGCGTGGCTTTCCAGCGCGAAGCCGTTGTCCTTGGCGACCTTCTGCTGGCGCTTTTCGATGTCGGGATCCGAGAATTCCACGACCTTGCCGCAGTTGGTGCAGATCAGGTGGTCGTGATGGTCGCCGTCGTTCAGCTCGAACACGGCCTTGCCGCTGTCGAACTGGCTGCGGGCCAGGATGCCGGCTTGCTCGAACTGGGTCAGCACGCGGTAGACGGTGGCCAGGCCGATCTCGACGTTCTCGCCGATCAGGGCGCGGTACACGTCTTCGGCGCTGAGGTGCCGTTGGTCGGATTTGCGAAAAATATCAAGAATCTTCAGGCGCGGGAACGTCGCCTTCAGCCCCATGTTTTTCAGTTCGCTTTGGTCGGTCATGGTGTAATCGCTCTCCGTCCGCGTTGGCATGGGCAAGGATCAGGGGAAAACCGCAAGCGGGCCGCCCGGAATTCATGCCGCCCCGCGGAACTATCCTTATGAAACCTTTATGATAACGGTTTTGTCTGCTTCCAAATAATAGGGGCGCGTAGTGTCCATGATTGCACGAATTCCCTCCCGTTCGCTGAAGACCGGCTTGGCCGTCGCCGCCCTGGCCTTCGCCCTCGCGGGCTGCTCGTCCGGCAAATGGGGTTTCCCGTACAAGGCGGGCGTCCAGCAGGGTAACTGGATCACCCAGGAACAGGTGGCCTTGCTGCAGCCCGGCATGTCCCGCGAGCAGGTGCGCTTCGCGCTGGGCAGCCCCACGCTGACCAGCGTGCTGCACGCCGACCGCTGGGACTACCCGTACTACTTCAAGCCCGGCTACGGCGACGCCCAGGAGCGCAAGTTCACGGTCTGGTTCGAGAACGACCGCCTGGTCCGCTGGGAAGGCGACAAGCAGCCCGAGCTGCAGCCCTACCAGATCAACACGCCCAGCGCCCAGGGTGACGAAAAGGCCGAGAAGCGTCTGAACGAAGACGAAGCCCGCCTGAAGGAAGAGCAGGACGCCAAGAAGCGCGACAGCGCCGCGCCTGTCGACCCCGCCACCCAATACCCCGGCCAGCCGGGCAACGCGCCCGAGCCGCTGCGCTGACACCAAGGAATTCCCACATGCGTATTGCAATCGCAGGCGCCAGCGGCCGCATGGGCCAGATGCTGATCGAAGCCGTCCTCGCCGCCGACGGCCTGGAACTGGCGGTGGCGCTGGACCGCAAGGACTCGGCCTCGCTGGGCCAGGACGCCGGCGCCCCGCTGGGCAAGCAGACCGGCGTCGCCATCACCGACAACCTGGACGCGCTATCCGGCGCCGACTGCCTGATCGACTTCACCCGCCCCGAGGGCACGCTGGAGCATCTGCAGGCCTGCGTACGCCATGGCGTGAAGGCCGTCATCGGCACCACCGGCTTCGACGAGGCCGGCCGCGCCGCCATCGAGGTCGCCGCCCAGAAGACCGCCATCGTCTTCGCGCCCAACATGAGCGTGGGCGTGAACGCCACGCTCAAGCTGCTGGACATGGCCGCCCGCATCCTGAATTCGGGCTATGACGTCGAAGTGTTCGAAGCCCACCACCGCAACAAGGTCGACGCGCCCTCGGGCACCGCCCTGAAGATGGGCGAGACCATCGCCTCGGCCTGGGACGTGGCGCTGCCGGACGTCGCCACCTGGAGCCGCCACGGCGACACCGGCGTGCGCAAGCCCGGCACCATCGGCTTCTCGGTGCTGCGTGGCGGCGACATCGTGGGCGACCACACCGTGTCGTTCTGCGGCATCGGTGAACGCATCGAGATCACGCATCGTTCGTCCAGCCGCGTCACCTACGCGCAGGGCGCGCTGCGCGCCGCGCGCTTCCTGGAAGACAAGCACAACGGCCTGTACGACATGCAATCGGTGCTGGGTCTCTAAGCGGCCGTCCAGGCCGCCGCTGGCGGCGCGGCAGTGCCCGACCGGGCAAGCCGGCGCATGAAAAAGGCTCCCTCGGGAGCCTTTTCCTTTTTGCAGGACCGCCGCGCCGAATGCGCGGCTCAGACCCGTACCGGCTCGGGTTCCAGCGCCACGCCGTAGCGCGCGGCCACCGATTCCTGGATGGCCCCGGCCAGCGCCATGATGTCGGCCGCGGTGGCCCCGCCCCGGTTCACCAGCACCAGCGCCTGGCGGTCATGCACGCCGGCGGCGCCCAGACTGCGCCCCTTCCAGCCGCACTGGTCGATCAGCCAGCCGGCGGCCAGCTTGTAGCTGCCGTCGGGCTGCGCATAGGAAACCAGGCCGGGGAAACGCGCCAGCAGTTCATCGCGCCGCGCCGCAGACACGATGGGGTTCTTGAAGAAGCTGCCGGCGTTCCCGGTCACGGCCGGATCGGGCAGCTTGGCGCGGCGGATCTCGCAGACCGCGTCGAAGATATCCCTGGCCGTCGGCGACGCCGTCCGCGACAGATGTTCGTGGCGCTGCAGGTCCGGATACGCCAGCACCGGCCGCCACGGCCGGGGCAAGACGAAGCGCACGCTGACGATGACCCATCGGCCCGGCGCGTCGTGCTTGAAACGGCTGTCCCGGTAGGAAAAACAGCAGTCCGCCGCGGACATCTCCACCATGCGCGCCTGTTGCACATCCCAGGCAGTCAGGCTGTGAAAGCGCTGGTCCAGCTCGACGCCATAGGCGCCGATGTTCTGCACCGGCGACGCCCCCACCGTACCCGGGATCAGCGCCAGGTTTTCCAGTCCGTCCCAGCCCTGCTCGACGCAGGTCGACACGAAACCGTGCCAGTTCTCGCCGCCCGCCGCCTCGACCAGCCAGGCGTCGGGACGCGCTTCCAGCAGTCGGACGCCCTGGAAGCGCACCCGCGCCACCAGTCCCGGCACGGTTTCGGGCAGCACCACGTTGCTGCCGCCGCCCAGCACCAGCAGCGGCGCGCGCTCCCGCGCCAAGGCCGACAAGGCTGGCAATTGCGACGGCTGATCCAGCGTCACGCAGGCCCCGGCGCGGGACGCCAGGCCCAGGGTGTTGAGGCCGGAAAGATCCTGGGCGACCGGGAACAGCGTGGTTTTCGCGTCAGGCATGGCAGGGGAATTTGACATGGGTGCTGCGGGGTTGCTATAGTTTCTGTCTTCGCTCATATTACTTGATTGAGTTTTCCGGTTTTCCGCTCGTTGCGAACCAATGGTCAACGAAAGGCAAACTTGGCAAACCCGGTGGAATAAAAACCCGCTGGCAAGACAAGCTCAAAAAAATCATGTAAGATGCGCGCCTTCTGATCGATAACCAAGTTGATCAGCGCGACAGCCGGCAGGATCACGATTCGTCGGCACGCAATAAAAAATGCGGTTTCCGCAAGCAGTTGGCGCAAGCCAGCCGCCCAGAGGGAACCAATGCGGGAGTAGCTCAGTTGGTAGAGCGCAACCTTGCCAAGGTTGAGGTCGCGAGTTCGAGACTCGTCTCCCGCTCCAAATTCTGATCCGCAGGTTTTCATGCCTGCGGATATTGAGAAAGGGCCGAAAGGCCCTTTTTTCATTTCAAGCGCGCGCCTGATCCCCGCCCTCCCCAACATCCGCGCGCACGCTCACGGCATCTTCAGGCCCAGCTCGGCCACGAACCTCCTTTCCTCCGCCACCTGCCGAACCGCGAAATCGGTATAGGCGGCGCTGTCCATCAGCATGTGTGGCTGGTCCGCGTTTTCCAGGGCGCGGTTGTATTCCGGATCGCGGGAAGCGCGATGAAACGCCTGCTGCAAGCTGCGCACGACCTCGGCATCCATGCCCTTCGGGCCGGCGATCCCCACCGGATTGGCCGTGACGATGGGGTAGCCCAGCTCCGTCAATGTCGGCACATCGGGCATGCGCCTGGCGCGGGCCTCGCCCAGCACCGCCAGCAGGCGCGCCTTGCCGGTATCGACCATCGGCCCCCAGCCCGCGTCCGCCACCATCTGGATATGGCCGCCCAACAGCGCCGTGGTTTCTTCGGCCGCGCCTTTGTACGGAATGAAATTGAAGCGGGTATCGGTCATCCGCGACAGGCGCTCGATCGCGATCCGACCCGATCCGCCCGTGCCGGTGCCGCCATAGCTGATCCTGTCGGGCTGGGCGCGCGCGTCGGCGATCAACTCCTGCAGGTTGCGCCAGGGCGCATCCTGCCGCACCACGATGGCGTACGAATAGGCGGTCATGCAGGCGATATAGGTGAAATCCTTGAGCGGGTCGTAGCTGACCTGCTGCAGGAAGGGATAGCGAAACAAGGTACCCACGACCACCGACACCGTATAGCCGTCCGGCGCGGCGGTATTCGCCATGGCCGCGGGCCCCAGCGTGCCGCCCGCGCCCGGCCGGTTGGCGATGATGACTGTCTGCCCCAGTTCGCGCGAGGCTGCGACCGCCAGCGCGCGCATTTGCGTGTCAGTCGCCCCGCCCGCGGGAAACGGCACGATGAGCGTGACAGGGCGTGATGGAAAGCCGGCGGCGCGGGCCGGCCCGGCCAGGGCCAGCGCGGCGGGCAAGGCCGCGCCCAGCTTGAGCAGGCTGCGTCGTCGCGGCGAGGAAGGGCTGTGGGAATGATCA
Source organism: Achromobacter sp. Marseille-Q0513 (assembly GCF_018195695.1). Lineage (NCBI taxonomy): Bacteria > Pseudomonadati > Pseudomonadota > Betaproteobacteria > Burkholderiales > Alcaligenaceae > Achromobacter > Achromobacter sp. Marseille-Q0513. Next base: position 15,192 of record NZ_JAGTJY010000046.1, read on the forward strand.
GTCATGAGGTTCTCCGTCCTGGTCTTGGGGCTTGCGGGTCCGGGCGCGGCAGCCGTATGTCCCTACAGCGCGATGCCGCGCCCGATCAGGCTGGCGATGTCCGGCTCGCCGTAGCCGGCTTCGCGCAGGATCTGATCGGTGTGTTCGCCCGGCAGCGGGGCCTGGCGATGGATGGCGAACTGGAATCCCGACATCTTCACGGGACTGGCCACGTGGACGTTGCGGCCATAGGTCGCATGCTCGGTATGCACGAACATGTCGCGGGCGGCGAACTGCGGATGCGCCAGGCTTTCCGCCAGCTTGAGCACCGGCGATACACAGCAGTCGGCGCCGTCCAGCAGTTCCAGCCACTCCGCCAGCGAACGGGCGCCGAACAGTCGCTGCAATTCGCCGCGCACTCGCGCCTGCTGCGCCGCGTCGCCGTTGCGGTGCAGCGGCGCCAGGTCCGGCCGCTCCAGGCGACGGCACAGCGCCATCCAGAATTTCGGCTCCAGCGCGGCAAGCGCCAGATAGCGCGCGTCCCGTGTCCGGTACAGGCCATAGCAGGCCAGTCCGCCCGACAAGGTATCGGCGCCCGCCGGCCGCGTATCGCCCCGGGCATTGAGCGTGGCCAGCGGCACGACGGCGCCCGCCAGCAGGCCCTCCGCGATGGCGATATCGATGTAGCGGCCGCGCCCGCTGCGCTGGGCGTCGTACAGCGCGGCCAGGATGCCCATGACGGCGGTCAGCGACCCGCCCAGTATGTCGGCCACCGGCAGGTTGGACAGCGCCGGCTGGTCCGGTCCGCAACCGGTCTGCTCGGCGACACCGGCGCAAGCCGCGTAGTTCAGGTCATGGCCGGCAGCATCGCGTTGCGGACCATCCTGCCCGTAACCTGTAATGCTGCAATACACCAGCCGGGGATTGTGCGCCGCCAGGTTGCGGTAGTCGGCGCGCAGCCGGGCAGCCACGCCGGGCCGGAAACTCTCGATCACCACGTCCGCGCTGCGCGCCAGCGCGGCCAGCGCGGCCTGCCCTTCGGGCTCCTTGAGATTCAGCCGCAGTCCGCGCTTGTTGCGGTTGCACAGCGCGCGCAGCGCCGGCGGCACAGGGTCGCCGCCCTGGGTGTCTTCGATCTTGATGACATCGGCGCCCAGGTCGGCCAGATACTGCGCGCCCAGGGGACCGGGCAACAGCCGCGACAGGTCCAGGATCCTGACGCCGGCAAGCGGTGCGGAGTTCGGCGTATCCAAAGAGGGGCTCCCGTAAATACGAAGTGGCATGCCCGTCCGGGGCTGGAGCCAGACTAGCCGCGGCTTTCCGGCAGACCAATGGCGGATTCGCTGATTCCGCTTGGCCGGAATGCTCATGCCAGCCGTTCCTGCGCACGACCGCTTTGGCTACCATCGATCCTGTCGACGCCTGCCCAACCGCTGGAGCCCGCCATGACCCATCACACCATCGCCGTGGGACACATCTCCCAGATCCTGCAAGGCGCGCGCAGCCGCGGCGTGGACGTGGACCAGGTCTTGACGCGAGCCGATGTGCCGCCCGCCCTGCTGCAAGCGCCGATGGCGCGGGTGACGCAGGCGCAGTTCGCGCAGATCCTGCGGATGCTGCGCCGTGTCACCCGGGACGACTTCCTCGGCATGGGGCAGCACCCGGTCCCCCTGGGCGCGTTCGACCAGGCCTGCCGGCTCGCCTTGCAGGAAAGCACCGTGGGACAGGCGCTGCGCGCGGCGTTCCGCCACTACCACGGCGTGCTGCGGGACTTCACGGCGCGCCTGTGCGTCGACGGCGAGCATGCGCGCATCGTGCTCGATTCCCGCAGTCCCAGCAGCTGCGCGCGCTGGTATGGCGAACGCTCCTTCCTGTTCTTCACCCTGGGCGTGGCCAACTGGCTGGCGGCGCGCAGGATCCCCATCCTGGGCGTGGACTACCGCAGCGGCACCCGCAGCGCCGATGCGCACAAGCTCTTCCACGCCCCCGTGCGCTACGGCCAGCCGGCGGCAGGCCTGCGGCTGGAGTCGCGCTGGCTGATGCTGCCGGTGGTGCAGAACACGCAGACGCTCAAGCCGTTCCTGGCCGCCGCGCCGTTCGACCTGCTGGTGAAATACCAGGCCCGCACCAGTCTGACCGACCGCATCCGCCGCCAGCTGCGCAACGACCTTGCCAGGGAATTGCCCTCGCTGGCCCAGGTCAGCGCGCAGCTGGCCATGACGCCGCAGACGCTCAGGCGGCACTTGCGCGAGGAAGGGCAAGGCTTCCAGGCGCTGAAGGACGATCTGCGGCGCGACGTGGCGCTCGAATACCTGGACCGCCACGATCTCTCGCTGATGAACATCGCCGAACGCCTGGGCTTTTCCGAACCCAGCACCTTCCACCGCGCGTTCAAGAAATGGACCGGCGTCTCGCCGGGCGAATACCGCCGCAATCGCCTGAGCTGCGGCCCCGCGGCCCAGCCGCGCGCGGCTGACACTTTCCGCCAATCGGTTTGACGCCTGCGGCCATTGCCGCGCAACGGCCCGTGGGAAGAAGCTAGGGACGTGGCGACAGACAGGCGCCGCAGCCAAGGCGCAGCAGAGCGCGCGGCCGCCGCCGCGCCGGCGCGCCAGGAGAACCAGGCATGAATCGGAAAGTATGGGTGGCGGGCGTGGGCATGATCCCGTTCAGCAAGCCCGGCGCGAGCGAGCCGTACACGGCAATGGGCGCGCGCGCCGCGGGCGAGGCGCTGCGCGATGCTGGACTGCCCTATGGCGCGGTCCAGCAGGCCTACGCGGGCTACGTCTACGGCGATTCGACCGCCGGGCAGGCGGTCCTGTACGGCGTCGGACTGAGCGGCATTCCGGTCTTCAACGTGAACAACAACTGCGCCAGCGGCTCGTCGGCCCTGTTCCTGGCGCGCCAGGCGGTCGAGAGCGGCGCCGTGGAATGCGCGCTGGCCGTGGGCTTCGAACAGATGGTGCCCGGCGCGCTGAAGGGCGTCTACGAAGACCGCCCCTCCCCCCTGCAGGATTTCGTCGCGGCGATGAGCGGCATGCAAGGCTATGACACGGCCAAGCCGCGCGCGGCCCAGTTCTTCGGCGGCGCGGGCCGCGACTACATGAAAGAGCATGGCATCCGCGCCGACACCTACGCCCGCATCGCGGTCAAGGCGCGCCAGCATGCCGCGCGCAACCCGTACGCGGTGTTCCGCCAGACGGTCACGCTGGACGAGGTGCTGGCCGCGCCCATGATCTTCGATCCGCTGACCCGCCTGCAATGCTGCCCGCCCACCTGCGGCGCGGCGGCCGCCATCCTGTGCTCGGACGATTTCGCCCGCCGCCATGGCCTGTCGCCCGCGGTCGGCATCGCCGCGCAGGCCATGACCACCGACACCGCGTCCACCTTCGGCGCGGGCGACATGCGCAAGCTGGTGGGCTACGACATGACGCGCGCCGCGGCCGACCAGGTCTATGAGGCCGCGGCAATCGGCCCCGACGACGTGGACGTGGTCGAACTGCATGACTGCTTCACCGCCAACGAGCTGATCAGCTACGAGGGCCTGCGCCTGACGCCGGACGGCAGCGCCGAGAAATTCATCCTGGACGGCGACAACACCTACGGCGGCAAGGTGGTGATCAACCCGTCCGGAGGGCTGCTGTCCAAGGGTCATCCGCTGGGCGCCACCGGGCTGGCCCAGTGCGCCGAGCTGGTGTGGCAACTGCGAGGCCAGGCGGACCTGCGCCAGGTCGAAGGCGCCAGGCTGGCGCTGCAGCACAACCTGGGATTGGGCGGCGCCTGCGTGGTGACGCTGTATCAGGCGGCCTGAGGAGCGCACCATGCTGGATGCACGCCATATCGGCGCCGCCCTGCCGGCGTTCACCGTCACGGTGGAAGCCGGCCGCCTGCGCTTCTTCGCCAAGGCCACTGGACAGCGCGACCCCGTCTACAGCGACGAGGCCGCCGCGCGCGCGGCCGGACACCGTGCGCTGCCGGTGCCGCCGACGTTCCTCTTCTGCCTGGAAATGGACGGCCCCAGGCCCGCCGCCATGCGCGACCTGCTCGGCATCGATATCGCCAGGGTGCTGCACGGCGAACAGGGTTTCGTCTATCACGCGATGGCCCATGCGGGCGACCAACTGCGCTTCGAGCCCCGCATCGCCGACATCTATGCCAGGAAGAACGGCGCGCTGGAATTCGTCGTACGAGAAACCCGCGTGGCGGACGCCGCTGGCCGCCTGGTCGCCGAACTGCGCGCGACCACCGTCGTGCGCAACGCCTAGGGAGACAGGGATGGAGACAGGAACGCACCGTGACGCCAGGGCGGGCGACGAACTCCCCGGCTTCGCCGCCGGACCGCTCAGCCGGCTGGACCTGGCGCTGTACTGCGGCGCCTCGGGCGATCACAACCCGATCCATGTGGATCTGGATTTCGCGCGTGCAGCGGGCATGGACGACGTGTTCGCCCACGGCATGCTGTCGGCCGCCTACCTGGCGCGCCTGCTGACGAATTGGGCGCCGCAGCCGGCGCTGCGCGAGTACGCCGTGCGTTTCGTGGCGATCACGCATGTGGGCGACGAGGTCCGCTGCTCGGGCCGCGTATTGGAACGCTTCGAGGCGCAAGGCGAAACCCGCCTGCGCGTGGAACTGCAGGCGTACAGCCAGGCCGGGGAGCTGCGGCTCAGCGGCATGGCGGTGCTGGCGGTCCGGTAATTCAGATCTACGGAGAACGCGATGGGCACATTGGAAGGCAAGGTGGCGCTGGTCTCGGGCGCGGGGCGCGGCATCGGGCGCGAGATCGCGCTGAAACTGGCGCGCGAGGGCGCCCGCGTGGTGGTGAACGACCTGGACGCGGAGCCGGCGCAAGAGACCGTGGCGCATGTCCGCCAGGCCGGTGGGCAGGCGCAAGCCTGCGCCGGCAGCGTGATAGAACCCGGTTTCGCCGAACGCTTCGTCGGAACCGCGGTGGATACCTTCAAGGGCCTGGACATCATCGTCAACAATGCCGGCTATACCTGGGACAACGTGATCCAGAAGATGACGGACGAGCAATGGGACGCGATCCTGGCCGTGCACCTGTCCGCGCCCTTCCGCATCCTGCGCGCCGCGTCCGGCTTCATCCGCGATGCCGCCAAGGCCGAGGCGGAACAAGACCGGGAAGTGTTCCGCAAGGTCGTGAACATCTCGTCCACGTCCGGCGTGATGGGCAATGCGGGCCAGGCGAACTACTCCGCGGCCAAGGCCGGCATCAACGGCCTGACGCGCGCGCTGGCCAAGGAATGGGGGCGCTACAAGGTCAACGTCAACAGCGTGGCCTTCGGACTGATCAAGACGCGCCTGACGCAAGCGCCGGCAGACGCCGACGCCACGCTGGACATCGCCGGCCGGCAGATCAAGGTAGGCGTCAATCCGCAAGTGCTGAAGAACGCCGAAAGCCTGATCCCCATCGGCCGGGCCGGCACGCCCGCCGAAGCCGCGGGGGCCGTATACCTGTTCTGCCTGCCCGAATCGAATTACGTCAGCGGTCAGGTCCTGGTCGTGGGCGGCGGCCGTCCTTGAATACGGAGAGACCGCAATGGACACGCCCAGGCAAGGCTGGATGGACGCGGACCTGACCCTGTTCCAGGATTCGACGCGGCGCCTGTTCGAACGGGAATTCGCGCCCGACGAGGAACGCTGGCGCAAGCAGCAGCACGCGGACCGCGGCATCTGGCACAAGGCCGGCCGCCTGGGCCTGCTGTGCGTGAGCATGCCCGAGGCCTACGGCGGCGGCGGCGGCAGCTTCGCCCACGAAGCGATCGTGGCGGCGGAGCAGGCGCGCGCCATGGTCCACGGCTTCAGCAACAACGTGCACAGCGCCATCCTGGCGCACTACATCCTGAACTACGGCACCGAAGCGCAGAAGCAGCGCTGGCTGCCGAAGATGGCCACCGGCGAGCTGGTGGGCGCCATCGCCATGAGCGAGCCGGGCGCCGGGTCCGATCTGAAAAGCGTGCGCACCAGCGCCGTCAAGCAGGACGGTGCGTATGTGCTCAACGGCTCCAAGACCTTCATCACCAACGGCCTGCACGCCGACCTGATCTGCGTGGTGGCCAAGACCGACGCGCAGGCGGGAGCGCGGGGCGTTTCGCTGATCATGGTGGAAACCCGCGACCTACCGGGTTTCCGGCGCGGCCGCCTGCTGGAAAAGCTGGGCCAGAAAAGCCTGGACACGGCGGAACTGTTCTTCGACGGCGCGCGCGTGGACGCAGACTGCCTGCTGGGCCGCGTCGAAGGCCGCGGCTTCGCCCAGCTGATGCAGCAGTTGCCGCGCGAGCGGCTGCTGATCGCGGTGGGCGCGGTGGCCACCATGCGGCGCGCCATCGAGGAAACCGTGGCCTACGCCGGCGCGCGCCAGGTCTTCGGACAGGCGCTCATCGACATGCAGAACACGCGCTTCAAGCTGGCCGAATGCGAGACCGTCGCCACGATCGCGGCGCGCTTCGTCGACAGCTGCATCGAGCGGCAGCTGGCGGGCACGCTGGACCTTGCCACGGCCGCGATGGCCAAGTGGTGGACCACGCAGATGAACTGCCAGGTGATCGACGAATGCCTGCAATTACACGGCGGCTACGGCTACATGCTGGAGTATCCGATCGCCAGGATGTACGCGGATGCGCGCGTCGGAAAAATCTACGGCGGTTCCAACGAGATCATGAAGGAGATCATCGCGCGCGCGATGACGGCCTGACGCGGCGCCCGACAAGGCCGGAACAGGCCCGAGGAGACACCATGCAACAAGCGCATTACCAGTACTGGCCCAAGGGACTGCCCAAGGCGATCCACCCGCCGCAGTCCAGCCTGTACTTCAACCTGGAAGCGTCTGCCACTCGCTACCCCGGCAAGCCCGCCATCGTGTACTACGACGCGGTGCTGGACTACGCGCGCCTGAAGCGCGAGGTCGACGCCATGGCCGGCTACCTGCAGCACAGCGCGGGGGTCAAGCCGGGCGACCGCGTGCTGCTGCTGAGCCAGAATTGCCCGCAGTTCGTCATCGCCTACTACGCGATCCTGCGCGCCGACGCGGTGGTCGTCCCGGTCAACGCCATGAGCACTCCGGATGAGCTGGCGCACTACCTGGATGACAGCGGCGCCCGGGTGGCGTTCGCCGCCCAGGAGCTGTGCGCGCGGCTGGAGGGCTTTGTTCAGGACGGCCGCCTGGAACGCGTCATCGTCCACACCTATTCCGACTACCTGGCCGGCGCGGCGCCCGATGCGCCGGACTGGGTCGCCGCGCCCCGGCGCAAGCCCGATCTGTGCGGCGGCGTGCCCTGGTACGGCGCGCTGGCCGTCAACGCCGCCCCGCTGCCGCACCGGGCGGGCGCGAAAGACCTCTGCCTGCTGCCCTATACCTCGGGCACCACCGGCCGGCCCAAGGGCTGCCGCCACACGCACGGCACGATGAGCGCGGCGCTGGTCGGCTCACAGCTGTGGCGCGGACTGACCGCCGAGGCCGTCATCATGGGCGCGGCGCCCATGTTCCATCTGCTGGGCATGCAGAGCTGTCTGAACACGCCCATCCTGCTGGGCGCCACGGTGGTGGTGCTGTCGCGCTGGGACCGCCAGGCGGCGGCCCGGCTGATGGCGCGCCATCGCATCAGCATCTGGGCCGCGCCTCCCGCGATGATCGTGGACTTCTTCGCGCAGCCCGGCATCGAGGACCTGGACCTGTCCGGCCTGGCGCAGCTATGCGGCGGCGGGGCGCCCATGCCCGAGGCGGTGTCCGCGATGCTGAGCCGCCGCTACGGCATCACCTACAGCGAGGCCTACGGCCTGACGGAAACCGCCGCCTTCCTGCATTGCAACCCCTTGCATCGCGGCAAGCGCCAATGCGCCGGCGTGCCCACGTTCGGCGTGGACACGCGCGTGGTGGATCCGGCCACGCTGGCCGAACTGCCCCAGGGCGAAACCGGCGAACTGGTGACGCGCGGCGCGCAGGTCATGCTGGGCTACTGGAACAATCCCCAGGCCGACGCCGAGGCTTTCGTCATGCTGGACGGGCAGCGCTATTTCCGCACCGGGGATCTCGGCCGCGTGGACGAGGAAGGCTACTTCTACGTGACCGACCGCCTCAAGCGCATGATCAACGCGTCCGGCTACAAGGTCTGGCCGGCGGAAGTGGAGAACGCGCTGTACGAGCATCCGGCGGTGCACGAGGCCTGCGTGATCGGCGTGCCGGATCCCAGCCGTGGCGAAACGGTGAAGGCCTTGCTGGTGCTGCGCCCGCAAGCCCAGGGCAGCGTGCGGGAAGACGAGGTGATCGCCTGGGCCCGCACCCGCATGGCGGCCTACAAGGCGCCGCGCATCGTGGAGTTCGTGGAGGCTCTGCCCAAGTCCAGCACCGGCAAGATCCTGTGGCGCCAGTTGCAGGAAGCGGGCAAGGCCACGACCTAGTGTGCTGTCCCGCGCGCCGGGGCCCGGTAGCGCCGACACCGCGAGCCTGCTCCGCCCCACGCTACTGCCGCAGCAATTCCCCGATCTCGCGCGCCGCGCGCCGCAACACCGGCAATACCTCCCGCACCCTTGCGTCGGTCATGCGGCTGTGCGTGGTCGCCACCGTCACGGCCGCCAGCAGCAGGCCGCTGTCGCTGTGCACCGGCAGGCCGACGGCGCTGATGCCCGGCACGGCCCGATTGGCGATCAGCGCATAGCCCGCCTTGGCGGCTTGCGCGCAATGCGCCCGGACATCGCGCGCATCCAGGTCGCCGTAGGCGCCCAGCCGCGGCGCGATGGCGTCGATGACGTTCTCCTGTTCCGCAGGCGGCAGGTTCGCCAGCAGCGCCAGCCCGCCGGCGCTCACGCCCAGCGGCTGGCGGCTGCCCATCGGCAGGGCCGGCGTCTGTATCGGATAGCCGCCCTGGACCCGGTTGATGCATACCGTATCGTTGCCGCTGCGCACGAACAGGAAGCTGGTATCCCCCGTCTCCACGGCCAGCCGTGTCAGGGCTGACAGGCTCAGGTCGCGCAGATTGAATCGGTGCGCGGCGGCCAGGCCCAGTTCGAACACCAGCGTACCGAGCCGGTAGCGGCGCGTGGCGGGATCCTGCACCGCCATGCCCTGCGACACCAGCGCCCGGAGCAGGCGATGCATGGTCGGCCGCGCCAGGCCGGCGGCATCGGCCACATCGACCAGCCGCATACCGGCATCGGCTTCGCGCGCCAGCAGCTTCAGCACCTGGATGGCCCTCGTGATGCCCTGGGCGCCGTTCACGGTCTCTATCGCTACGCTCATCATCAGTCCAATTGATGGAATTTTATTTATTTCAATTGATGGGCCTGCATCTGAACACCTAGGATGTCCCGGCGATGCAACCCGGTCAAATCCTTCTGGATTCTCTTCCATCATTTGGAATTGTCGACACGACCGAAGTCTTTCCCCGCTGGAGCGAAGCCGATGCAGCCGTCCCCTCCCCCCTGGTCCGCACGCGACCGCGTGCCCTACGAACCGATCACCCACCGCGCGCCCTTCACGCTGCCGGGCAATGCGCGCGTCGCCGTATGGACCATCGTCAACGTGGAAAACTGGCAGCCCGGGCTGGCGATGCCCCGCGCGGTGCTGCCGCCGCCCATGGGCCAGCCGCTGCTGCCCGACATCCCCAACTGGTGCTGGCATGAATACGGCATGCGCGTCGGCTTCTGGCGCTTCCTGGACGTGTTGAACGCGCGCCGGCTCAAGGCCACGCTCGCAGTGAACGGCACGGCTTGCCAGCTGTACGCCCCGGCCTGCCAGGCCGCGCTCGACGCCGGCTGGGAATTCATGGGCCACGGGCATGTGCAGCAGCCCATGCATCGCGTGGCCGACCAGGCCGCGGCGATCCGCGACACCATCGCCGCCATCAAGGCCTTCACCGGCCGCGCGCCGCGCGGCTGGGAAAGCCCCGGCCTGACGGAAACCGACGACACCATCGACCTGCTGGCCGAGGCGGGCATCGAGTATGTGGCCGACTGGGTGCTGGACGACCAGCCCGTGCCCATCAGGACGCGCTCGGGCGATATCCTGTCGGTGCCCTATACCGTGGAGCTCAACGACGTGGTGATATCGGCCGTGCAATTGCACGGCTCCGATGAACTGCTGCGGCGCGGCCGCGACCAGTTCGACCAGCTGTACCGCGAGGGGGCCGACATTCCCCGCGTGATGGCCATCTCCATCCACCCCTATCTCACCGGCGCGCCGCACCGGATCCGCTATCTGGCGGAACTCTACGACCACATCCTGTCGCATCCCGACGTGCTGATGTGCACGGGCGAAGAGATCCTCGACATCTACCGCGCGCAATCGCAAGGAAACCGGCCATGAACGGCGTGCCCGGCCTGAACCCGCCCCGCATCCTGCTGCTCGGCACCGGCGGCACCATCGCGATGGCCTCGGACGCCGGCGGCGCCATCAAGCCCGCCCTGCAGGCCGACGAGCTGGTCCGCGCCGTCCCGGCGCTGGAGCGGATCGCCGCCCTGGAAACCGTCGCCTACTCGAACAAGCCGGGCGCCACGCTGACGCTGCGCGATCTCGCCAGCCTGTCCGACGTGATCGCGGACGGCTTCGACCGCGGCTGCCAGGGCGCCGTCGTGGTGCAGGGCACGGACACCATCGAGGAAACCGCTTTCGCCCTGGAACTGCTGGCGCAGAGCGCGCTGCCCGTGGTCGTGACGGGCGCCATGCGAGGCGCCCAGGCGCCGGGCGCGGACGGCCCGGCCAACCTGCTCGCGGCCGTGACCGTGGCCGCCTCGCCGGACGCGGCCGGACTCGGCACGCTGGTGGTCATGGGCGACGAGGCGCATGCCGCGCGGCACGTGCAGAAGACCCACACCACCCTGCCGTCGGCCTTCCGCTCGCCCGGCGCGGGACCGCTGGGCACGATCCAGGAAGGCCAGTTCCGCCTGTTCGGCTGGCAGGCGCCACTGCCGGCCGTGCGCGTCGCGGCCGCGCGACTGGACGAGACCCCGGTCGCCCTGCTGCGCATCGGGCTGGACGACGACGGGCGCATGCTGCGCGCGCTGCCGCAACTGGGCTACCAGGGCGCGGTCATCGAAGCCATGGGCGCGGGCCACGTGCCGGCATGGCTGGCGTCAGACATCGGCGAACTGGCGGCGCGGATGCCGGTCGTGCTGAGCACGCGCGTGGCGGCGGGTCCGGTGCTGCGCATCACTTACGGCTTCCCCGGGTCCGAGAGCGACCTGCTGGCGCGCGGCGCCATCCACGGCGGCAGCCTGGGCGGACTCAAGGCCCGGCTGCTGTTGCGCCTGCTGCTGGCGGCGGGCTATCAGGGCGCCTCGCTGCGCGCCGAGTTTGCCTGCCGCAGCCTGGCCGACGCCTGAGCGCGGCCACGTCATACCCATCAACGCCCACACAGGAGTTCCCCAAATGCAAAAGCGCCACGCAGCACTCGGGATGTTCGCCGTGCTGCTGTTCTCGTATGTCATCAATGCCATAGACCGGCAACTGTTCTCGGTGCTGGCGGCCGATGTCCGCAACGCGCTGGATCTGAGCCTGCCGCAGGTGGGACTGGCGTCCACGGTCTTCACGCTGGGCATGGGCGTGGCGGGCATTCCCACCGGCTACCTGCTCGGCAAGATGTCGCGCAAGTCGGTCACGCTGGTCGGCCTGGTGATCTTCTCAGCCGCGACCTACCTGACCGCCTACTCGCGCGGCCTGCCCGATCTGCTGCTCTACCGTTTCGTCTCGGGCCTGGGCGAGGCCATGCAGCTGACCGCCCTGCTGGCCATCGGCACGAGCTACTTTTTCCAGCACCGCGCGGTCGCCGCCAGCTCGCTGAACTTCACCTTCGGCATCGGCGCCATCATCGGCCCCAACCTGGGCGCCGCCATCCTCGGCGCCACGCACTGGAAAATGCCCTTCATCGTGTTCGGCCTGTCCGGCATCGTGGCCTTCGTGCTGATCGTGCCGCTGGTCAAGCCCTGGTTCAGCGAAGCGCGTCCGCAGCCCGATCCGGCCGCGAACCGCTCCGGCGCGCCGGCCGATCCCGCGCTGGACAGCCTGTGGGCCCCGACGCCGCTCATGCTGGCCGTCGCCACCGCCTTCGCCGGCCTGTCCATCTACGGTTATCTGGGCCTGTACCCGACCTATCTGCGCGACGCGCTGGGCTTCACGCCCAAGCAGGCGGCGGGCGCGGTCAGCTTCTACGGCCTGGGCGCCCTGCTGTCGCTGCTGGGCGGCTGGTTGGGGGACCGCTACGACTACCGCAAGCTGCTGTTCTTCTCGTTGCTGATCTCTGCCGTGGCCGGCGGCCTGCTGTTCACCGAACTCGGCCATTCCCTGGCGCTGCACGCGACGCTGTCCTTTGTCTTCGGCGCGGCCATCAGCGGCATGGTCTACGCCAATCTGTCGGCCGGCATCATCAAGTCGGTCAGCAGCGCCAAGGCCGCGCAGGCTTCCGGCCTTTTCGTGGCAAGCCTCTACATTCCCGCCGCTTTCGCGGGCTACCTGCTAGGTCATCTGAAAGGCGAAATGGGCTGGACCCTGGCAGGCATCCTGCAGGTGTCGGGCTGCGCGCTGCTGGCGGCCCTGCTGGCCATCATGGCGGGCGCGCGGCGCGCGGATTGAGCGCGCGAGGCAGGACGTTGCCTGCAGAACGCGCCCCAAGCCCGACCCCGGACGCTCGTGCATCGCGGTTTTGCTCAAATCCGGAATTCGGGTAGAATTCGCTCCCGCCTTGGTTCTGGATCGATTGATCCGAGTGATCAACCTAAGAACAAGGCGCAGGCAACGCCCCGGTCGGCATGACGGCGGCGCCAGCCAAAAACGCGGGAGTAGCTCAGTTGGTAGAGCGCAACCTTGCCAAGGTTGAGGTCGCGAGTTCGAGACTCGTCTCCCGCTCCAACATCCGATCCGCAGATTTCCACCAGAGTCTGCGCATCATTGAAAAAAGGGCCTGTCGGCCCTTTTTTCATTTCCGCGCGATCCCTCTTCACGCGAGATAAGGCAGCATCGGCGCGGGCACCCGCTCGTGGATCTGGCCCACACGCTCGACGATCTTCAGGCACGACGCTTCCAGGTGGCGCCGCTGGGCAAGCTCGGGGCGCGCTGGCGCTTGCTCGACACAGGCTGTTGCGGCATGGCGGGCTCTTTTGGATTCAGCGCCGATCATTACGATCCTTCGATGAAAATCGCGGAAGACAGCCTGCTGCCGCAATTGCGCGCGACGCCCGAGGATGCGGATGCCATCGTCATTACGAGTGGATTCAGCTGCAGCGAACAGATCGAGCATGGCAGCGGCAGGCATGCCCTTCACATTGCCCAACTGGCCTTGAAGACGCCGCGCAGGAATCTGCCACCCAGGCAGGCCCGATACATACCGCAAATGGCGGCACTCATGGAGCAGGGGAAGTCTCCGCGCATCAGGGCCGGACGCCTGACCTGGCTGGATGAAAGCAAGGGGAGCATGGCCGCGCAGCGGGCAGCCAGGAAGCCACGAGAGCAACCCCACCCTCGCCGTCTCATAGACATCCTTAACGAATAGGACTTATCCGATTGCGGCGCCAGGCTTGATGAATCTTTAATAGAAATAGGAACCATTCCTATTAAAAAGGATTACATCATGACCTCGCCGTACATCCGCTCACGCGCCCTGCCGCCCCGCGCCAGCCTCTATTCCGCCTTCGCTGCCGCGACCGCCGCCACCCTGGCCGCGCCGGCCTATGCCCAGGGCGCCGCCGACGGCGGCACGAGCGTGCAGCTGGCGCCGGTCACGGTCAGCGGGCAGGCGGTCACGGGTTCCAAGACCGACGTTTCCGGATCGGCCAAGTACGCCGTGCCGCTGCTGGACGTGCCGCAGACCATCACCGTGGTGCCCCGCCAGGTGCTCGACGAACAGAACGCGCTCAGCCTGCGGCAGGCCCTGTCCAACGTCTCGGGCATCACCTTCAACGCGGGCGAAGGCGGCGCCGGGTCCGGCGATTCGATCAACATCCGCGGCTTCAGCGCCAACGCGAACATGCAGGTGGACGGCCTGCGCGACAGCGCGCAGACCAGCCGCAGCGACCTCTTCAACCTCGAATCGGTGGAAGTCATCAAGGGGCCCAACTCGGTCTTCGGCGGCTCGGGCACCACCGGCGGCAGCATCAACATGATCAGCAAGCTGCCCAAGTCCACGGACTCCACCGAAATCGCCGCGCGCCTGGGCACCGACCGCTACAAGCGGCTCACGGTCGACACCAACCAGACGCTGGGCAGCGAGGGCTTCGCCGCCTTCCGCCTGAACCTGATGGCCCATGGCAACGACGTGCCCGGCCGCGATCAAATCTACAAGCGCCGCTGGGGCGTGGCGCCTTCGCTGACGCTGGGCATGAACGGGCCAACGCGGCTGACGCTGAGCTTCCTGCACCAGACCGACGACAACCTGCCCGACTTCGGCGTACCCGCGCTGAACGGCAAGCGGCTCGACGGCGTCTCGCGCGAGGCCTATTTCGGCTGGCGCAACCTGGACAAGGAGAAGATCCAGTCCAACGCGCTCACCGCCAAGCTCGAACACGACTTCTCGGCCGACCTCAAGCTGCAGAACCTGACCCGCTATTCCAGCCTGAGCCGTGACACGACTATCTCGGCCTCGCACGTGGATCTGCGCGGCATGCGGCCGGGCTACTACAAACCGGCGGGCCCGCAGGGTTTTGGCCGCGATTCCACCACCGAAATGTGGGTCAACCAGACCAACCTGACCAGCAAGTTCGACACCTTCGGGCTGGGCCATACGCTGATGACGGGTTTCGAAATCTCGCGCGAAACCTATGACCGCACGACCTACTCCTACAACATCAACCGCTACTATCCCGCGGGCGGCTTCGAACTGGCCCGTCCGCCCGGCCGCTGGGACGGCCCCACCAGCAAGAGCGCATCCGCCCGCAACAAGACCAGCCTGGACACCAAGGCGCTCTATGCGATGGACACCATCGCGCTGGGCCGGATGTTCGATGTCAGCCTGGGATTGCGCTACGACTGGATCGACGCCAAATCGTCCAGCCGCCCCGTCACCGGCCCGCGCCTGGACGTCGACAGCGCCGACCGCAAGCTCAGCACGCGCGTCGGCCTGACGTTCAAGCCCGCCGAGAACGGCCGCATCTATGTGGCCTACGGCACGTCCTTCAATCCGTCGGCGGAATTCCTGGTCACGACCGGCAGCGGCCTGGATGCCAGGAACAACAGCCTGGCGCCGGAAAAGAACCGCACGGTCGAGCTGGGCACCAAGTGGGAACTGCTGGACCAGCGCCTGGCGCTGGGCGGCGCGCTGTTCCAGGTGGACAAGACCAATGCCCGCGAAACGCTGGCCGACGGCAGCTACCTGCTCGCCGGCGCCCAGCGCGTGAAGGGCCTGGAGCTGAACCTGTCCGGCAAGGTCACGCCGCAGTGGGACGTGTACGCCAACTACACCTACATGGACAGCGAAACGCGCAAGTCGACCACCCAGCCGCTGCGCGTGGGCCGCGCCCTGGGCAACACGCCGCGCAACTCCTTCAGCCTGTGGACCACCTATGCCCTGCCCGGCGGCTGGACGGTCGGCTACGGCGCGCGCGCCGTGGGCACGCGCAACGTCACCTCGCAGGGCGACGGCAAGCTCGACGCCTACTGGATCCACAGCGTGATGGCGTCCTACGACGTGAACCGCAACCTCAAGCTGCAGCTCAACGTCGAGAACCTGGCCGACAAGGCCTATGTCGAACGCGTGCGCCAGGTGGCGGGCGGCGAGTCGCGCTCGTCCGCCATCGAATACGGCGACGGCCGCTCGGCCATGTTGTCGGCGATCTACAAGTTCTAGGCAGTACACAGGAAGCCGCGACGATGATCGTCCACATACCCGGCGTGCTGGACGCCGGCCAGCTCGCAAGCTGCCAGCAACTGCTGCTGCAGGCGGACTGGCAGGACGGCCGCGGCACGGCCGGCTTCCAGTCCGCCCTGGTGAAGAACAACCTGCAGCTGCCCGCCGATTCCGCGCAGGGACTGCAGGCCGCCGCGCTGATCGACCAGGGCCTGGCCCGCAACCCGCTCTTCATGTCGGCCGCGCTGCCGGCGCGCATCTTTCCGAAGCTGTTCAACGTCTACGGCGAAGGCCAGTCCTTCGGCCTGCATGTGGACAACGCCATCCGCTACCCGCCCGGCGCAGCCTCCGGCATCCGCACCGACCTGTCGGCCACGCTGTTCCTGTCCGAGCCGGACAGCTACGACGGCGGCGAGCTGCTCATCCAGGACACCTATGGCGAACATGCGGTCAAGCTGCCGGCGGGAGACATGGTGCTGTATCCCGCCGGCAGCCTGCATCGCGTCACGCCGGTGACGCGCGGCATGCGCCTGTGCTCGTTCTTCTGGATCCAGAGCATGATCCGCGACGATGGCCAGCGCGGGCTGCTGTTCGACCTGGACGGCGCCATCCAGGATGCCGGCCAGCAGCTGGGCGCAGGCCATGGCGTGGTGGTCCGCCTGACCGGCGCGTACCACAACCTGCTGCGCCGCTGGGCGCATCCCTAGCGCCCAGCTTAGACCTCTCCAAAGCCCCCGGGCGCCGCCGACGCCGGCCACGCAGGTCGGCATTAGGCGGCGCCCACGCTCCGGCTGACCGCCATCTTGCGCCCGCCTTGCCACTTTCACGCACACGTCCCGAAATCTGTGTATAATCGCTGTCTTTGGTGAGTGCCAGTGCGCAGCAAATCGCGAACAGCGGCCTGCGAACAATGAACGGCAAGCATCAAAATGCAGCAATGCAAACGCGGGAGTAGCTCAGTTGGTAGAGCGCAACCTTGCCAAGGTTGAGGTCGCGAGTTCGAGACTCGTCTCCCGCTCCAAATACAAAAAGGAAGCAACGGCCATCCCGAGCTTCCTTTTTTCTTGCAAGTGCTGGCGCAATGGCAGAGTGGTTATGCAGCGGATTGCAAATCCGTGTACGTCGGTTCGATTCCGGCTTGCGCCTCCAGCATCTTTCCCCCTTCCCCCCGAGCATCTGGTTACCCATCCCTACCTCCGGTCAGGCGGTTGATTGCTATGGTGTCGCCGTTTTCCACTGACGACACGACCATGCACAAGCACACGGATCCCCGCTCACCGAAGGAGCGCCGCCCCGCCGCATCGATCTGGGCGCTGTCGGCCGCCGCGCTGATCGCCCTCTCGCCGCTGTCGGCCGAAGCCGGCGACAAGCATCATCACCGCTACAAGCGCGGTGAATACAAAGAGAAGTACTGGGATGGCGCGTGTAAAGTCGAGCGCAAATGGAAGCGCAACGGCGACTACAGCGAAAAGCGCAAGTGCCGGGATGACGATGACGACCGGGGCTATGCTTACGGCTACGCGCCGCGGCCAGCCATGGTTCCCATGATGCCGGTCGCGCCCGCGATCGTGATCAACCCGCCCCCCATTGTGATCAGACCCTGAGATGGATCAATCGGTGAAAGACGCCATCGCCCGCTGGCCCGACGTGCCGGCGGCGTACGGCTGGCTGTCGCTGGACGCGCGCGGCCGCTGGCGCTTTCACCCGCAGGGACTGTCCGCGCAGGGCGGCCCCGGCGAATCCATCACCAATTCCCAGATCCTGGATTTCATCGGCCGCAACTACGCGCATGACGACGCCGGCCGCTGGTTCTTCCAGAACGGGCCGCAGCGCGTCTATCTGCGGCTGGACGCGGCGCCATATGTGCTGCGCCTGGACGATGCGGGCCGAGCCCTGCTGACGCACACGAACCAGCCGGTCACGGCAATCAGCGCCTGGTGGCTGGATGACGCGGGCAGCCTGTATGCCGTGACGCCCGCGGGCCCCGGCATCGTGCTGGACCGTGATCTGCCGGCGCTGCTGGACCAATTGCGCGCGCAAGACGGCGCCCCGCTGCTGGACGCCCTGGCCGAACTGACACCTGGACAGCCACCCCTGATGGTTGAATGCGCGGCTTATGGTCGGGCGCCGCTGCGCATGGCGGCGCGAGCGGACCTGCCGCCGATCCTCGGTTTCGAGCCCGCCGCGCCCGCACCGGCAACCGCACGCTCACCCGGCGACAACTCCACATGACCAGCCTGCGCGATATTGGCCTGTCCCAAGGACTGATCGACCATCTTGCCGCCGATGATCAAAGCGGCCCGTTTGGATATCGATGCCAGCCTGCCCATTACTGGAAATCCTCGCCCATCTCCGAGCGCGATATCGTCGCTTTGTGGGAAAGCGGCACCGTCCTCAACTATTTCGATCAGACCAGGCGACGTTTCGAGCAGTGCTCGCTTGAAGACATCGACGCGCCCTGGCATTCCTTCACATCCCTGCAGGGCGCCCTGGCCGTTCTGTTCATCACCGGGTACGAGGATGAGCTGAGCGACGAGGTCCTGCGCGACTACGCCCGCAGCTTCGATTTCCGACATATCGAACGGATGCTGGCCGAAGTGCCGCAAGCCCCGGAAGCATACGAACACTGGCGCCAGACATTCCCGGCCAGTTGCGCCTGACGCTCAGCCGCGGCGGCCCGGCTTGAGCGCGAACTTGCCGTCACCCAGCAGCGCCAGCACGGCCGCCACCACGGTCAGGAAGATCGGGTATTCCCAGCCGCCGCCCGGATTGCCGAAACCCCAGCCATTGCCGAAGTGCACGGTCGACGCGACGAACAGCTGCACCACCGCGATGGCGGCGACCCAGCGCGGCCACACGCCCAGGATCAGCAGCACGCCCGCGGCAACTTCGAAAATGGTCACGGGATAGGCCAGCCAGCCGGCGAAACCGATCTTGGCGAAGAACTGCGCCGTGCCCGGCAGCGTGTACACCAGCAGCTTGGTCAGGCCGTGGGCCAGGAACATGACGCCCAGCGCCACGCGCAGCAGCAGCGCCGCATAGGGCGCGGTACGGTTATCGATCATTGCGTTCTCCTTGTCTGGAACATGAATCGCCCAGGACGGGAAGATTCTTGACGGGCGCCATTTTTGCGATTCCTAAAACAAAGATAAACATGCAAAATCGCAAATTATTGTTCCCAAAAAGGAAACAATCTTGGATACGCATACCGCCATGCAGACCTACGCCAAGGTCGTGGAACTGGGCTCATTCGCCGCCGCCGCGGACAAGATGGGCCAGGCCCGCTCCGTGGTGACGCGTCAGATCGCCTATCTGGAACAGAAGTACGGCGTGCGGCTGCTCAACCGCACCACCCGCAAGCTCAGCATGACGGACGCCGGACGCGCCTTCTATGAACGCGTGCGCCCGATACTGGCCGAGGTGGCGGACCTGGAGCAGGCCCTGCAGGCCGAAGGCCAGCGTCCCAGCGGCCGGCTGCGCATCAGCGCCCCGGTATCCTTCGGCATCCTGCACCTGGGGCCGGCCATCGCCGAGTACCTGCAGCAGTACCCGGACGTGGTCATCGACCTGGACCTGAACGACCGCGTGGTGGACCTGGTGGAAGACGGCTACGACGTGGCCGTGCGCATCGGCCCATTGCAGGACTCGTCGCTGGTGGCGCGGCCGCTGGCGCCGCAGCGGCTGCTGGTCTGCGCTTCGCCCGACTACCTGCGCCGCCACGGCACGCCGGCCACGCCCGAGGACCTGAAGCAGCACCGCTGCCTGCACTACGCCTACGCCAGCACCGGCAATGAATGGCATTTCGAGAAGGATGGACAGCTGCGGCTGCTGCGCGTGAACGCGGCGCTGCGGGCCAACAACGGCGACGTGTTGCGCACCGCCGCGCTGGCCGGGCATGGCGTCATCCTGCAACCCGATTTCCTGGTTGGCGACGACGTGCGCGCCGGGCGGCTCACCGAGATCTTGACCGACTACGTCAATACCTCTATCACCATGTATGCCGTCTATCCGCACCGCCGCTTTCTGTCCCCAAAAGTCCGCTCCTTCGTCGAGCATCTGGAGGCGCGTTTCGCCGTGCCTCGGCCCGTTCCCGCATCGGGCGCAGCGAAGCGCCGCAGCCGGTAGAATCCTGTCCATGACCGCAAAATCGCCCATCGAATATTTCCCCGCGCCGCGCCGGGCGCGCTTCTGCAGCCAATGCGGTTCGCCCGTGAACCGCCGCGTGCCCGAAGGCGACAACCGCGAGCGCGACATCTGCGACCATTGCGGCGCGATCCACTACCAGAACCCCAGGCTGGTGGTCGGCACGGTTCCGGTC
>NZ_JAGTJY010000470.1:0-547 GCF_018195695.1 Achromobacter sp. Marseille-Q0513
TCACTGGGTCAATACATTTTTTCCTTGTAGCAGCCAGCAGTCGTCAGCGGGAGCGACGTCGTAGAGCGGCGCGATGAATATCTCGATGATGTCTGTGCAGGCAAGTTTTTCCGCTTTCCGAGGGCTGCCTACGTAGATAAACTCCCCATCAATCCATACCGAGTCCAACTTTGAACGTCGGTGCGCCCACCAGAGGAAGACGCAGAAGAAACAGAAAAAGGCAGCCGTGCCTGTCAGAGCAATGTTCAGTTCATTCATGGATTTCCTGAGTGACTAGCGGAATCTCGCTTGGCAGATTAACGGTAGTCTTGCTACCACGGCTACGTTTTCCTGGTCTTTCCGCGGATGTTCCGACCCGAGCGCAAGAAGGCCGAGGAAAAACTGCTGAGCCTGCAAAAAAGAGCTGAAGGCGGTGTTCTTCAAGGAAGGCTTGGCGAATATCGCCAAGCCTTGGCCGGCATGGCGATGCAAGTTGCGGAATGCCGCCGGCGATCATGGAGCCGGTCGAAGCGCATTCCAGCCTGGCAAATCAGACAGATGCCGTGAT
>NZ_JAGTJY010000471.1:0-542 GCF_018195695.1 Achromobacter sp. Marseille-Q0513
AATCCATCGATACCGCGCTCAGTCTCGCGGGCAAAGTCGATTGGGTCTGGGTGGATTGCTTCACGCGCTTTCCGTTGAGCGGGGACGAGGCGCGCCGCCTGCAAGACGCCGGTTTCCGCCTCTGCATCGTTTCGCCCGAGTTGCAGGGACGCAATGCTGAAACGGAAATTCCGGCCTATGCGGCCTTGCTCACCGAACGCGGCATTGCCGCCCAAGCCGTATGCACCAAGCGCCCCGATCTTTGGAAAATCGCACTTGGCCTGCAATGAAGACGCTGCTCGTTCACCCACTGTTTCTGATCGGCATCGCAATCCGATTGGCCATCGTCGCCGGCGCGATCTCGCAGCCGGTCGTGGATTGGTACGCGCCCTTTCTTTCCACCAGCGTTTCGCAATGGAACATGGACCCCTGGGGAGTATGGCTTGCCCACGGAGGAAGCCCGGCGGCTTTTCCGTATGGCTATGTCATGTGGCTGGTCTTTCTGCCGCTCACGCTGCTGGGCAAGCTCGTGGGCATGGCGCCGGAGCATGCCTACGCGCTGA
>NZ_JAGTJY010000472.1:0-534 GCF_018195695.1 Achromobacter sp. Marseille-Q0513
GTTGGTCTGGTAAGTGTGTAGCGTCGGTGGTCAGATCAAGAAAGTAAGGCAGATTTCCCATCGCCTGTTGAGCCTTCTCCGCTCCTCTTCCGAAGTCCAGTGCATTACGCCACTTGCCCAGAGTGAGGATGGGCATGATCTTTGCCTTACGAGCATCATCGAGCATCTCCAAGCCTTTTAGTTCTGCCTGTCGAGCCCGGATGGTAGGGAAGTAATGGTAATTGTCGAAATTCACATCCATCATGTTTGGTCTTCTCCGTTCGGTGCTACATCAGGTGCGGCTCTTGGCATGGCACGTTGTCCCATCTGATGACTCGCTACATACTCAAGAATTGCATTCCTATTTTGCAGGTCATGTTCCAAGCTTTTGATTCGCTCGCTAAGAACCGTATCCCTCTGGTCGAGGTTGTCTTCCAATCCTTTTATCTTTTCGTTCAGTCTCCCTATTTCGAAGGAATCTGCCTTAGCTTGCGAAAAGGCTCTGAGTAGTATCGCTGCAAAAAAGAGAGCAGCAATCCAGCCTGATCCAACAAG
>NZ_JAGTJY010000473.1:0-534 GCF_018195695.1 Achromobacter sp. Marseille-Q0513
GCAATAGAGATCCGGGAACTAAAACCACATGCAGTTACTCTCCTCGCAACCGTGCCGATCTCTCCATGGGCATCAGGAAAGCTGCTGCAGCTTGCAGAGGAAGGCGAGCTTGAGGCATGGCGGTTTGAACAAATCCGTTTTTCTCGACTGCACGAAGAGATTCCAGATACAGAATTGGCAGTTCTTCTAGCTGCAATCAATACCCTGAACCAGGGTTATATTTCTTCAATTCGAATACTATCTATGCGCTTCCTAGTGGCAGAACGCCATGCGCACGGCCCAAATGAGGCACTTTGTGCCGCAGCCAGAGTGGCGATTATTCAATTTATTTCCGCACATCGAGACGAATCGAGAAGCTTTCAGCCGCATGAGCTAGAACCCATCCTCGAAGGAGCATTTGATATTTCTGCTCCAGAGAGCGAAATCAAAGAGATAACCAGGCTACTTGGCGAAGGCATAGGAACGTACCGCCTCTACGCTCACGAACTAGCCCCAGTCATCACTGCGCTGATCAAGAGACATCCAGAGTTAATG
>NZ_JAGTJY010000474.1:0-531 GCF_018195695.1 Achromobacter sp. Marseille-Q0513
TATTTGCGGCGGCCCTATGGGTATGCAGGAGGAGCAACATTGGTTTTCTATCCTCACGGCAGTCTCGCAGTTGCGCGTGACTACCTCGGTGGTGAAACAAAACTCGCGGTTGGAGCGGGATCTGCAGGTGACTTGCTTGACACGATCACCCGCAGGTGGGCGTCCGGGCACTATGTGCCGGTCTTTGTTAGCGAAGGAACCAGCAAGGAGAAAGTCGCTGCAATCCGCCGGAGTCACTATCTGACGAACGTGTATGAGGAGGTTCTGCCGGCGCTCGGGGATGGGCTGGTCGTCTATGGCTGGAGCTTTGACGAACGAGACCAACACGTGCTTGGTGCCATCGCGGCGAATCAGCCAAAGCGAATGGCCGTCTCGGTTTTCACTGGTCAGCCAGCTGGAGATCAGCAAGCGTTCTGCCACCAGGTTCTGAAGGCTGCGGGCCGATCCTTGCCTGCCACAGATGTGACGTTCTTCGATTCGCAGAGCCCGGGTTGCTGGAACAATCCATGAGATACGAAGCAGCAGTAGATC
>NZ_JAGTJY010000475.1:0-530 GCF_018195695.1 Achromobacter sp. Marseille-Q0513
CTCCAGCGCCTGCAGCGCCCGGTCGGTTTCCAGGCCAACCATCATCACGGACGCTTCCTCCATGCCTTCGGGGCGCTCGTGTGCCTCGCGGATGTTGAGCGCCGGGAAATTCAGGATTGACGATTCTTCGGTGATCGTGCCGCTGTCGGACAGCACGGCGCGCGAGGACACCTGCAGCTTGTTGTAATCCTTGAAGCCCAGTGGCTTCAGCAGGCGCACGTTCGCGTGGAACTTGACCCCCATCGCATCCACGCGCTTTTGCGTGCGCGGATGGGTGGAGACGATAACGGGCAGATCGTAGGTGGCGGCCACCGTATTCAGCAATTTCACCAGCTTGGCGAAGTTGTGGTCCGAATCGATGTTCTCTTCGCGGTGAGCGCTGACAACGAAGAACTGGCCGGGCGTCAGGCCCAGGCGATCCAGAACGTCGGACGCGTCGATGCCGTCGCGGTAATGATTCAGCACTTCGAACATCGGGCTGCCGGTCTTGATGATCCGGTCGGAGGGCAGGCCTTCACGCAACAGATACT
>NZ_JAGTJY010000476.1:0-530 GCF_018195695.1 Achromobacter sp. Marseille-Q0513
ACCAGCGGCTGCACCAGCACTTCCTGCAGGTAGTCGGTGCATGCGATCGCAATCGTGAGACTTGCCTTTGCTGGGTCGAAGTGTCGGTGTTCGCCCAGAGTCGCGCGCACTTGGTCCAGTGCAAGGCGAAGCGGGTCCAGCAATTCCAGCGCCTTGGCCGTCGGTGTCATGCCGCGCTGCACCGGTATCAGCAAGGGATCGTCGAACAAGTCCCGCAGACGGCTCAATTGTGCGCTGACCGCAGGCTGGCTCAGGTGCAAGCGTTCGGCTGCGCGCGTCACGTTCTGCTCCACTAGCAGGGCTTCTAGCGTGACAAGAAGATTGAGGTCTAGCTTCTTGGTATCCATGCGATGGATGGTAGAGGAAAAGTGAATCTATTTCACAGATACCTTCAGGCCGTCCACACTGCCAGTCATCCCAATCTAGATGACGCTGGAAGGCCACGCTATGCAATCAGTCCGCCCAAAGAAAGTACTCATTGTTCACGCCCATCCCGAACGAACGTCCGTGACATCCCAGCTTGCCGAGGC
>NZ_JAGTJY010000477.1:0-527 GCF_018195695.1 Achromobacter sp. Marseille-Q0513
GGCCCGCAGGAGATAGGAAACCGTGATCGTATTGGACAGTTCTTGGCCTGCCAGCGCCGCATTGGATCTGATGCTGGCCAGAATTTCCTGATGTTCCTTCTGGTTGGCCTCTATCGAGGCTTTCAGACTTGCGAGCCGCTCCTGCCTTTCCTTAATGGCGAAATTCAGCAAGACCTGGTGTTCCCGTTGCAGGACCGCCAGGGCGCCGGTTAGGAATCGCTTGGCGTCTTCTGGAGAATAGCCGTTGACCTGCATCTGGAAGAGGTCTGGGCCCTTCTGGACCTGCGTGACGAATGTTTTCTGGGCCAGCTTTGCTTCTGCGTTGTCCAATACATCGACGGGCATGTCTGCCGTACGCAGGGCCTCCTGGACGAATGATGGAAACTGGGTTCGGGCGAGCACGGCTGCAGGATCGGTCACGGCGCGCGCGCCGGCGATTTGGCCGATTTTTGCCAGCGCCATGGCAGGCCAGACTTTCGGCTGCGCCATCGCAATGGCAACGGCGATGGCAAGGCCAGCCAATGTTC
>NZ_JAGTJY010000478.1:0-527 GCF_018195695.1 Achromobacter sp. Marseille-Q0513
GAAGGAAACCAGCCTGTACGCCGAGCTGAAGCACACCTTCGAGAACGGCTGGACCACCCGCGCCATGGCGCGCGCCGTCCAGGGCAAGTCGGCGCTGGACGGCGCCTACTTCGTCAGCGGCGACTACGCACCGGGCGCCAACCTGTATGACGTGATGGGCGGCCGCTACGACTATGACAAGAAACAGCAGAGCTTCGACGTATCCGCGCAGGGCCCGATCACGCTGTTCGGCCGGGTTCACGACATCGCGCTGGGCGCCAGCTATCGCAAGGACCGCTGGCGCGACGACGGCTACGGCTACCTGGACACGCCTGGTGGCTACTACATGCTGGGCGGCGTGAATCCCTACACCTGGGACCCGGATTCGATCAAACGCAGCGACTTCGTCAAGGACACCTTGTGGAGCCGCGACCAGCGCTCGGAACTGACCTCGGCCTACGCCACAGGCCGGTTCAGGCTGGCCGATCCGCTGAGCATGATCGTGGGCGCGCGGCTGGATTGGTACGACTTCGACAACAAGCAATACC
>NZ_JAGTJY010000479.1:0-527 GCF_018195695.1 Achromobacter sp. Marseille-Q0513
TCTCAGCCGGTACGAGGGATGCAGGCGCTGCCGGTGGAAAAGGAGCTGGCGCAATGTCAAGGAAGTTGAAGTGACGCACACTCAAGCCGAGTGTCAGTCATCATCCTTGTACATCTCATGAGATGTGTCGTTGTAGAGATTCGGGTCATAACCCGGTGTCTCTCGAAGTTCTTCCAAGGTGGTAGGAAACTGCAAATGGAACTCTTCGTCTGAATGGCTCTGATTTGCTGCCCATCCCACAGCCACGACACAAACCAACAGCAGTGCCAGCCAGAACGCGGAATAGAGCAGTACACCGAGCACGACCAGCTTGACCAACCACAACAGCACGGTGGCACCAGCTACCGGCACACCCTTGGATACCAACCAGTTCGACGCCCGCCGTTCGCCACGCACATAGGCGCGCCATCCACGGCCAAAGCTACGGCCGAGGCGTTCTGCTGTGCTGATGCGGGTCGTGGTGCTCATGGTTGTCTCCTGCTGCTGAGGGATACCTATTTCAGTTTGCTCCAATCCTGCTTGCTTGC
>NZ_JAGTJY010000047.1:0-14901 GCF_018195695.1 Achromobacter sp. Marseille-Q0513
CTGGCCTACGGCGCCCGCAAGGTGCTGGACGGCCTGTCGCTGACGATCCCCGCCGGCGCCTTCACCGCCGTCGTCGGCCCCAACGGCTGCGGCAAGTCCACACTGCTGCGCGTGCTGGGCGGCGCGCTCGCACCCACTCAGGGCCGCGCCCTGCTCGACGGTGCCGATCTCGCCGGCCTGCGACCCAAGGCGGTCGCGCGGCGGCTGGCCTACCTGCCGCAGGATCCGCAGGCGCCCGAACTGATCACCGTGCGCGACCTGGTCGCGCGCGGCCGCTATCCGCATCAATCGCTGCTGCGACTATGGAGCGAGGCCGACGCGCTAGCCGTCGACGCCGCGCTGGCCGATGCCGAACTGACCGAGCTGGCGCAACGCCCGGTGCAGACGCTGTCCGGCGGCCAGCGCCAGCGCGTCTGGCTGGCGCTGGTGCTGGCCCAGGACACCGGCATCCTGCTGCTGGACGAGCCCACCACCTTCCTGGACATCCGCCACCAGCTGGACCTGCTGGACCTCTGCGCCCGCCTGCACGCGGCCGGCCGGACCCTGGTCGTCGTGCTGCACGACCTGAACCTGGCGTTCCGCTACGCCAGCCGCGTCGTCATGATGCGCGAAGGCCGCATCGCGGCCCAGGGCGCGGCCGATGAGGTGGTGAACGAGGCGACGCTGCGCCAGGTGTTCGACCTGGACTGCCGGGTGATGCCCGATCCGGAGACCGGCAGTCCGATGATCGTGCCGCGCCGGGGCAATCGCATGCGCCCGGATCTGACCGTGCAGACGCGCGCCACATAGCCCGGTGCCTGCCCCTCCCGGGCAGCCCTGTTGGCCCGGGAGGGTGCAGATTGGACACATGAAGGCCGACCGCAAACTCGCAAGGAACTGGCTCAAGGGCACACTGGGCGATGCGATCCACGCGGTGCTGTGCGGCGCGGGCCAAAACATCCGGCTGCTGCTGCGCCGCTGCGGCTTTTTTACGCCCTGTTCCTGGCGCTATCGATTGAACGCTTGGCCGGTTCTGCTGCCGCGACTGCAACCCGATAGTCATCACTGTAATGCTTACACAGTAATGCTCCTCCCGAGCCTTACCCGGATTGTTCAGGACCGACCATCAAGGCGGCCTTCGATCAAATCGATCACGGGCTGCTGATGAATGCGATGCGCGCCCACATCAAGGAAGACTGGATTCTTTTGTACATCGAGCGATGGCTGGTCGCGCCGTTCGAAACGGAGAACGGCGCTCGCGTTCCGTGCGAACGCGGCACTCCGCAAGTGGGCGGCGCCAATCATTTTGGCCGGCCGCATTGATTCATCAGAATTGCAACTCGCGCTGACCTGTCGCCTCACGTAATTTGCTACCGTTGGATTACATAAATCCAATTTACCGTTCATTCTGACCCTCTGATGCTACGTGTCCACGTGGACACGTAGCATCAGAGTCTTGCAACATCTCGGCAATGGCGTCGGCAAAGGACCGGCTACTACTAAATAGGCGTCATCTCAAGGTGCCACATGGCCTGAATAGCAAGCCCAATACGGCTGGAAGGGCGTTCCATAGGTCACCAGCGTTACGCCCTGGCCCTTGTTCTGCCACCAAATCACGAACAACCATATCGCCATCCAAGTGGACAGTGCGAGGGCAGCAGCGGCTACAGGTATCGCCATTTTCCCTGCATTCGCAAGGAGATTGGCAATATATGCAGAAATCGAGCCAAGTGCTTGTGCAATCTTTTTAGGCGTGCCGCTCAATTGTTTACACACTTTGTCTGGAAGGTAAATATTGTATAGGTAGGGGATAGGAGTGCCATTTATTTTTCTTATCGTCACTTGTATCCCTTCCCAATTGAAAGTGTACGGGCTGTCATTCGCGGGTTCGGCGTTCTTCCCGGCTGTTATGGCAGTTTTGTATCTAAATTTCGCTAATGAATCGGGTTTAGGACGTACAGCTCTAATATAGCGCTTATTATCTGAATTGGATTTCACAACGGAGAGGTAGTTTCCGTTATCTGCTTTCAGATAAACAATACCATAATCAGATTCATCTGCGCGCTCGACAGTGAATACGCAAAACTCATCGATACTTTTTTTCGCCGCTCGAATTGCACCGGGAATACTTGCGGATTCGTAGTATCTACTTAGATACAATCCGTTTGATGCTTTCAGGGCAATAGTTTCAGTACTTTGAGGCTCTACGGTAAATTGAGATGTCCTACGCAAGGAGGACACATCGGCGCACAGGTAGCTAGATTTATCGTGTGCGTATACTCCTAAGCTACTGGAGTCCCCGTAGACATCTAGTGCGGCGTAAGCATTTTTGATATCACTCATAAGATTCCGTATAAAATGGTTTGCGAAAATATCTATGCGCCGGCATGGGCGAAAGGCATCGGATTAGGCTGAATAAACGCCATCACTGATCAGCAAAATATGTTTGCCTAGCAGGCTTAAGCCCATCCCTTTATGCGCAAGTAAAAACGCTTCTCAAATCAATGGCTTACAAGAGGCTTTGGTAAAGTCTGGATGCGCTGAAACTCACGCGACGAATCCTTTGAAATCAAGTGCTTGGCGACACCCCCACGGCGACGGTTTGAAATCTAAATTTACACCATTCATCTGGAGTGACCTTTCCCGATCTAATGTAAGGGGTGTTGTCGGGAGAGTCCTTGATGACCGAGAGGTATGTATTGTCGTCCGCCTTCAAATAGATAAGGCTCTGATCGGTGGGGTCGGGGCGTGTGACGGTGAAGCGAGAATAAACGTCGACGGACGCCTTTGCCGCAACGATCGCATGAGGGTCGTCTTTCGAGTAATAGACTCTGCTTAGATATAGGTTGTTTACCCCCCTTAGCGCAATGGTATCGGCGTCCTGAGTATCACATATGAACATGCACCACTCATCGGGCACCGTGAACGAAGCGTACAATCGGTATCTGCCGTCGCTGTCGGCAATCACGCCGCAATAGTTTCCGTCAGCAGCCTGCAGTGCGGAGTGGGCAATGTAGGTAATAGACATGGCATCCTCGTTTTCTAATGTGCGTGCTGATACACAATTGAATTATGCTCTGAATTTGAAGTAGCTTATGCCTTCGCTAGCATCGAAATTTCCCAAATCAACATAAATTCTACCGAGCTTGTCCTCGGATAGGACCTGATAGTCGAGTGACGTTCCACTTCTGCGAGTGCCAAGGCGGCTTCCTATCCACCAGTTGTTATCGCCGTTCGCCGAATTTCCTTGGCCGATCGCTAAATCTCTAAAAGTAAAAAACGTTCCATTGTTCAATATGAAACGCATTGTTCCGAAAATGGCGAAATTCAGCTCCCGCGGTTCGGAGTCCGTATGGAAGGCAGTGCCGTTAGCGGTGGCAATCATGCCGCCGCCTTCCACAACGGAGATGAACCACTGAGCACAATCGGATGTTTTGTGTCGACCCGCTCGGACGACAATTCCTTGCCTCCCGCCATCCACCTGCCCGTCGCTTATCCCTCCCCAAGGCTGCCCATCACTAATGGTGTAGCCTGATAAATAAAAACGGACACTTTGAATACTAGAGGTCTGGAAGGTGACATAGTTGTCATGAGAGACAACGCCAAGTACATCCGTGCTCATGTTCTTATTCCTTGAAGATTTACATGGTTGGACAACTGGTATTGGGTGCGACAAAGGCGGCGGGAGGTGGCTTCGCTTGTTCGGACAGGGATCCGAAGTTTTTAAGTGGAAGCGCTGGTGCGGTCAAGCTGCCGATTTGATCGCTGGCAGCGTGGCAAAGTATGCCTCACCCGCGGTCTGGTCCGCTAGACTAGAATGGGGCCGTCGTTGGTTGTACCGCACGGTTTGCTCGACACAAATGCTATGAGATCTGTGTAATGGGATGGGCTAAGAGCGGCTAAAAAAACCGCTCGACGAAGCGCAGACAGATAATGGCGCAGGCGAGCTTGAGCAGTGCCAAATGGGTGTCGAGGTGCCGCTCGAAGCGGATGGGGCCTGTCATTAATTTCGTGTTCAGGGCATAACATACGTCCAAGGAGTATGTATGCCTCGCACCCCGAAGTCCAAGCTGGCGGATCTGCCGGCTATTCCCCCTGAGCTGTTGGAGTCGTTCGGCAACGGCCCGATGACGGCCGAAGCCATCAACGCCGCCTCTCTGGCTTTCAAGAAGGCATTGATTGAGCGAGCGCTCGCAGGCGAGATGAACCATCATCTAGGCTATCCGAGCGGTGCGGCCAAGCCGGCCGATGTCGCCAACCAGCGCAATGGCAAGGGCGCCAAGACGGTGCTCACCGAGGAAGCCCCTGTGCGGCCAGTATTGGAATGGACGAATCTCGGAACGTGGGAGATGTCCAGCGTGTACTGCCGCCATGAAAACAATCTGTACCACGGAGAATGCCAACGTGTCGGGCCTGGTCAGCAGATATACAGCTACGTGATTCGAGAGAGGGACAGCAGTTCACTTTTGCAGCCATATCCTTAAGACTCTCCCGAGGAGATCTGGTCACTCCTGAGTGGCACAGCAAGTCAGCAGGCATGGCGTCGCCAAACTGTCCGGTCCGCATGACGAGCAGCAATCCCGGCGAAGTCACGCTCCATTTTTGAAGAGCATTGAAGAGACCCGCGCGTCGCATGCACACGCGCGGATCTCTTGTCTGCCGGACTACTGAATCGACACCGGCGCGCCATGCGCCGCGCCGCCACGATCATCTTCCGCTGCGCAGGACCTGGCCTGCTCCAGCATGGCGTCGGTCAAGGAACCCAAATGATCGCAAAGGCTCTCCACGCCGCCCATCAACGCGGCCACTGTCCACGTGTCCAATGGTGGAGCACCGGTGGCATCGGGCTCGGATGCGCTATTGCCGACCATGCGGGCGATGGCCCCGATGGCATATCGGGCGCGGTCGAGGTGGATAAGATGAGAGAGAGGGACCAGACCGTGTTCAGGGTCGGTTTCGATGGTCCACGGATTCTGAGTGAGGGGATGTTGCGTCATGGCGCTGCCTCCGATAGCGGCTGGAGAACCCACTCCCCCAATTCACGGATGGGGCGAGCGGGCTCAAGGAAAAAGCCGCCTGGGCGGCTGTCCGCCATAGCTTTCCCAGCTTCCACTCCGGGATCGCCGTTGTCGCGGCGATGCCCGAAGTATAGGGCTGGCCATGCAGCGCAATGTCCGAAGGCGGACAAATCCGCTACACCCGCAGCGCCACCCCCACCGGTCGATCCCCCGATATCGTCGTCCGGTGCATCTCGCGGTCAAACCCGTCGTAGTCATTCATCGCCAGGTGCTGGGTGCAGCGGTTGTCCCACAGCGCCAGCGCGCCCTCGCTCCAGCGGAACCGGCAGGTGAATTCCGGACGGGCGGCGTGCTCGTACAGGAATTGCAGCAGCGGTTCGCTTTCCTCCTGCGTCATGCCGTCGAAGCGCAGCGTGTAGGTGCTGTTCACATACAGCGCCTTGCGGCCCGTGGCCGGGTGCACGCGCACCACGGGGTGGATGACTTCCTGGACCGCGCGGTCGTCGGTGCGCACGTCCATCTTGTGCGCCGGATCGCCGTTGTTCACCACCGCCCCGCCCGAGCCATAGGAGCGCACGGCGCTGTGCACGGCGTTCAGGCCGTCCAGCATCTGCTTCAGGCGGTCCGACAGCGTGTCGTAGGCGCGGTACATATTGGCCCACATGGTGTCGCCGCCATAGGGCGGGATCACGCGGCCATACAGCGCCGAGCCCAGCGGCGGCTCCTGCGCGTAGCTCATGTCGCTGTGCCAGAGGCCGCCGAACAGGCGGCGCTTGGTTTCGGCCTTGCCCTTCATCACCGGCAGGATGGCCGGATAGCCGTCCAGCGCGCGCACGAAGGGCACTTCCAGCAACTCGCCGAAGCGGGCGCTGAAGTCGATGTGCTGCTGCGGCGTCAAGCGCTGGCCACGGAAGAAGATCACCAGGTTCTCGTGCAGCGCGCGGCGGATTTCCTCGAATACCTCGGCGGGCAGTTCGCGCGACAGGTCCACGCCGTCGATCTCGGCGCCCAGCGCGCCGGCGATGGGCCGGGTTTGCAGATGGCGATACGGATTGCTCATGACAGTCTCCTCCAGGTTCATTGGACTTTGATCTGGGCGCTGCGCACCAGCGCGCCCCACTTGTCGGTTTCGCTGGCGATGTAGCGGCCAAAGCCGGCCGGCCCGTCGGCGACGACGATGCCGCCCATGGCCGCGATCTGCTCGCGCACGTCGGGCATGGCCAGCACCGCCAGCAGTTCCTGATTCAGCCGTTCGACGATGGGCTTGGGCGTGGCGGCGGGCACCAGCACGCCGAACCAGCCCGATATCTCGTAGCCCGGCAGGCCGGCCTCGGCCATGGTGGGCACGTCCGGCAATTGCGGCGAGCGCGTGGCGCTGGTGATGGCCAGCGCGCGCAACTTGCCGGCCTTCACCAGTTGCAGCGCCGACGGCATGTTGTCGAACATCATCGGCACATGGCCGGCCACGGTGTCGTTCAGCCCCGGCGCGCTGCCCCGGTACGGCACGTGGGTCAGGCGGATGCCGGCGGTGCTGGCGAACAGTTCGCCGGCCAGGTGCAGCGAGGTGCCGGTGCCCGGCGTGGCATAGCCCAGCGGCGCGCCGGCGCGCTTGGCGTAGTCGATCAGCTCCTTGACGGATTTCACCGGCAGCGCCGGGTTGACCACCAGCAGGTTCGGCACGCTCATCAGCATGGTGACCGGCGCCAGATCACGCTGGGGCTTGTACGGCAGGTCGGGATACAGCGCGGGGTTGATCGAGATGGGGCCGATATTGCCCATCACGATGGTGTAGCCGTCGGCCGGCTGCTTGACCGCGTAGTCGGTGCCCAGGTTGCCGCCGGCGCCGGCCTTGTTCTCGACGATCACGGTCTGCTTCAGACGCTCTCCGAGTTTGTGGCTGACCAGCCGGGCCAGCATGTCGGTCGAGCCGCCCGGCGGGTACGGCACGATCCATTTGACGGGCTGGGCGGGCCAGGCCGTCTGCGCGCCGACGGGACAGGCGGCCACCGCCATCCCCGCCATCAGCGCAAGCGCGATGCGTTTCATATTTGTCTCCTTCCCTGGCCGCGGGTCTTGCCGTCGGCATCGTTTATGGATATAGTTCACTAGATGAACATATAGATCACTAAATGAACGAATGAAGAATAATAGATCGATCCAGAGGTGTCTAGCGATCCTGCGCGCCTTCGGCGGCAACGGCCGGCCCACGCTGGCGGATCTGGCGCGCGCGGTGGACCTGCCCCACCCCACGGTGCTGCGCTTCCTGCTGACGCTGGAGGAAGAGGGATACACGGCGCGCGAGGACAGCCGCTGGCGCCTGACGCCGCAGGTGTTCGAGCTGGGCTTCGCCGCGCTGGACAGCCTGGGCGTGTCCGGCGCCGTCGAGGAAACCTTGCAGCAGCTGGCCGAGGCCTATTCGGGCACCTCGAACCTGGGCGAGGCGCATGCCGACGGCGTGATCATCATCGGCCGCGCCATGGCGCCGGCCGAAAGGCGCCGACTGGTGGTGATGAACCTGCGCGTGGGCAGCGTGCTGCCGCCCGCGAGCGCGCTGGCCGGCGCGCTGCGCCTGCCGCCCGGCGAATGCTGCACGCTGGACTATCCGGACAGCAATCAGGTCTCGGTGGCCGTGCCGGTGCCGCAGACCGGCGCGCGCGTGCTGTCCATCGGCATCTCCACCGGCGTGCAGGAAGCGCCCGAGGAACGCATCCGTGACGAGATCGTGCCGGCGCTGCAGGACGCCGCCGAACGCGTCAGCCGGCTGATCCGATTGGCGCCGGTGTAAGCGCGCGAGGCTTGAACGCATGCTTGGCAATCCCCAGGCCATCGCAAGCTTGGTAGCATGGCGTGCCTCGTCCGTTCCTGGCGCGAGGCCCACGCGGAGCCCGCATGCAGCACAACATCCATGACCGTCTACTCGCGCATCTGGCCGATCTGGGCTGGACCGTGGCGCGCGCCGCCGATCCCGCGACGCCGCCGCCGGGCGCGCATGCCGCGCACCGGGATTTCCTGGGCCGCTATGCCCTGCTGTGCCGCGCCGACGAAAGCGTCTGGTTCCTGTCGGCCGCCGACTACGCCGGCACGGCCGACAGCGCCTTTGCCTGGGACGAATTCAAGCGCCTGAGCCTGGACGCCGCGCTGGATGATGAGGACCGCCAAGGCATCAATACCTTCTGGGACCGCCACCTGCCCGTGTTGATGAGCGTGGCCGGCGACTACGAGTTCCTGGCGATCGACCAGGCCACCGGCGCCGTCGTGCACGGCATCGAACCCGAGTTTGAAGCAGTGACGGTCGTGGCCGACAGTTGGGCAGGCTTCTGCGAAGCGGTCATCGCGGGCCGCGTGCTGCCGGCGCTGTTCAATCAGGCATCCTGACATGGGCAACAAGCAAGCCCGCGCCCTGAGCCGCCCCAAGGATCGCGCCGTCCAGGCCGTTTGCGATCGGTTTGAACTGTCGGTGAGCTACGCGCCGCCCAGCCTGCGCCTGGTGCTGCGCACCGACTTGCCCGCCAGGACGCGGGTCGAGCTGGAGATCACGCGCCTGTTCCTTGAACAAGGCGGTCAGCATTGGTACTGGACCATGCTGGAATTGGCCGTGCCGGTGGCGCCGCTCGACGACGGCACGATGGGCCTGACGCTGGAATACAGCGTGGACGAGCTCGACGCCAAGGGCCTGGCATCCTATCGCTCGCTGAAGCGCAGCATGGGGCTGCGGATGGCGGCGGCGCCGTCCGTGGAGACGCGGATCGCGCTGAACGCGCCGGCCACGGAACATCAGTTCGGGCTGTGCAATCGGGGCTTGTCCGGCCTGGCGGTCAGGATCGACCCGTCGCGGCATTACCTGGAGCAGGAAGCGACCATCGCCCTGCCCTTGAGCGCAGCGGCGATGGCAAAGCTCGATATCGCTTCCTGATCCGGGATCCGGGATCCGGGATCCGACCTACAGCATGTGCGCCAGGAACTCGCGCGTGCGCGCCTCGCGCGGGGCGCGGAAGAATTCCTGGGAATCGGCCTGTTCGACGATGCGGCCGTCGTCCATGAAGACCACGCGGTGCGCGACTTCGCGGGCAAAACCCATTTCGTGGGTGACGACCAGCATGGTCATGTGCTCGTCGGCCAGCTGCTTCATGGTGCGCAGCACTTCGCCGGTCAGCTCGGGATCCAGCGCCGAGGTCGGTTCGTCGAACAGCATGATGTCCGGTTCCATGGCCAGCGCCCGCGCGATGGCCACGCGCTGCTTCTGTCCGCCGGACAGCCGGCCCGGATAGTTGTCGCGCTTGTTCAGCAGGCCGACCTTGCGCAGCAGTTCCTCGGCCTTGGGCACGATGGCGTCGCGCGGCATGCGCTTGACGGTCAGCGGCGCCTCGATGACGTTCTGCAGCACCGTCATGTGCGGGAACAGGTTGAACGACTGGAACACCATGCCCATCTTGCGGCAGATGCGGCGCACGTCCGCGTCGGACGCGTACTGGCTGCGGCCGCCGGCGGCGGCCTGGGCCAGGAACTCGCCCTCCACGGCGATGCTGCCCTCGTCGATGGTCTCAAGGTGGTTCAGGCAGCGCAGGAAGGTGCTCTTGCCCGAGCCGGACGGCCCGATCACCGCCACCACCTCGCCCTTGGACAGGGTCAGCGACACGCCGTCCAGCACGCGGTTGGCGCCGAAGGACTTGACGATGCCGTCGGCCTGGATCATGACGGGACGATCCATGGGATTACTGGTCGTACTTGGCATAGCGCTTTTCCAGATGCTGGAAGAACCACGTCAACACCAGCGTCATGATCAGGTAGAAGGCGGCGGCCACCAGGAAGGGCGTGGTGGTGAAGTCCCGCTGCACAATGCCCCGCGCCGTGCGCAGGATGTCGTTCAGGGCCAGCACGTAGATCAGGGAGGTGTCCTTGACCAGCGTGATGGTCTCGTTGCTCATGGGCGGCAGCACGCGCTGCACCATCTGCGGCAGCACGATGCGGCGCATGGTCTGCAGATAGCTCATGCCCAGCACCTTGCTGCCCTCGTACTGGCCACGGTCCACCGACTGGATGCCGGCGCGGAAGATCTCGGCGAAGTACGCGGCGTAGTTCAGCGCGAAGGCCACCACGGCGGCCGGGAAGTCCGGCAGGCGCACGCCGATCACCGGCACGAAGGGCAAGGCGAAATAGATGAACAGCATCTGCAGCATCAGCGGGGTGCCCCGCATCAGCCAGATATAGCCGTTGACCAGCTGGCTCAATGCGCGCCACCGCGAGATGCGCGCCAGCGCCAGCGCCAGCCCGAGCGGCACGGCCAGGGCCAGCGTGATGAAGAACAGCGTCAAGGTGACTTTCGCGCCTTGCGCCAGGGGCCCCAGGAGGGAGAGTACGTAGTCCATGCAGAGGAAGGTTCGCGCCGCGCGGGGCGGACGCAGAGTCGTGGACGGGCGCGCGCCGGGCGCGCGGGCGCCGCGCCCGTGGCCGCGAGGCCGGCGGGCGCGTCCGTGCCGTTTACTTGATGATGTTGGCGCCGAACCACTGGGTGGCGATGCGGCCGGCGGCGCCGTCCTGCTTCATCTCGCCCAGGGTCTTGTCCAGCTTGGCCAGCAGGTCGGCGTCGTCCTTGCGCACGCCGACGCCGTAGTCCTCGGTGCCGAAGTTCTCGTCCAGCACGCGGTATTCACCGGCGCGCTTGCTGATCAGGTAGCGGCCCACCACTTCGTCCACGACGATGGCGTCCAGGCGGCCGGCGGCCAGGTCCATCAGGGCCGTGACGTTGTCGCCGAATTTCTTGACTTCCTTGATGCTGCCGGCGACCGGATCCTTGGCGATGGCGTCGGTGGCGCTGCTGCCGTCCTGCGCGCCGACGACCTTGCCGGCCAGGTCGGCCTTGACCTTCACGGGCGAGGCGGTGCCGACCACGATGATCTGGTGGTTGGCCATGTAAGGCGCGGTGAAGCTGATGTTCTTCTTGCGCTCTTCGGTGATGGTCAGGCCGTTCCACAGCACGTCGACGCGCTTGCCGTTCAGCTCGGCTTCCTTGGCGCTCCAGTCGATGGGCTTGAACTCGACTTCCATGCCCAGGCGCTTGCTGGCTTCCTTGGCCATGTCGATGTCGAAGCCGACGATCTGGTTGTTCGCGTCGCGGAAACCCATGGGCGGGAAGTTGTCGTCCAGGCCGACGACGACCTTGCGGGCCTGCGCCGGGGCGTTGGCGGCGGCCTTGGGCGCGTTGTCGCTCGGGCCGCAGGCGGCCAGCAGCGAGCTGGCGGTCACGAGGAGAACAGCAGTCAGTTTTTTCATGGTTTTGGAAGCGCGCGGGGCGCGAGAATGAAGAAGCCGGTGGCTGGGTAGGTGCAGCGAGGCGGTATTTTAGCCCTCATTGATCGGGCTGCGGCCGATTTGGGGCCGCAACAGGGAAAACCACGCCCCGGGCCGTGCCGCGCGCGCCATGGCGACAAGCCGCATTGAACCGCGCTCAACGGCTCACAACGGCTCACAACGGCACTCAAACGCCCATGGCCTGGCCCAGGCGCCCGGCGCAGGCCAGCGCCTCGTCCCACAGCCGGCGCGTCAGCGCGCCCGCGTCTTCCTCGCGCGCCAGCGCGCCGGCCTCGCCGGCCCACAGCAGCGAGAAATCGCCCTTGCCGGCCTTTTCGAACGCGGCCTTCAGCGGATCGACCGCGCCGGTCGCCAGCGGGAACACCGGCGCCGCGTCGCTCATCGGCCCCTGCTCGCGCATGAAGCGGGTCAGCAGCCCGCGCGCGGGCCGGCCGGTGTACAGATTGGTCAGGCGGGTGGTGTCGTCGCGCGCCGCGCGCACGGCCTGGCGGTGGATCTCTGAGCGGCCGGCCTGCGGCGTCAGCAGATAGGCCGTGCCGATCTGCACCGCGCTGGCGCCCAGCGCGAAGGCCGCCGCGATGCCTCGCCCATCGGCGATGGCGCCGGCGGCGATCACCGGCACCCGCACCGCGTCCACCACCTGCGGCAGCAAGGCATACAGGCCCGGCTGGGCATGGATGTCGTCGGTCAGGAACATGCCGCGATGGCCGCCGGCCTCGGCCCCCTGGGCGATGATGGCATCCACGCCGCGCGCGTCCAGCCAGCGCGCTTCCTCGACCGTGGTGGCCGAGGACAGGATCATGGCGCCGCTGCGGCGCACGCGCTCCAGCAGGTCCTCGGGCGGCAGGCCGAAATGGAAGCTGACCACGGCCGGACGGGTGTCCTCGACGACCTCGCACATGGCCTCGTCGAACGGCGCGCGGCCCGGCCCGCTGCCGGCGGCCGACAGGTCCAGCCCGGCCTCGGCGTAGTACGGCGCCAGGGTCTCGCGCCAGCGCGCCTGCGCGGCCGCGTCGGGCGCGGGGGCGACATGGCTGAAGAAGTTGACGTTGAACGGCGCGCCGGTGTGCGCGCGGATATCGGCGATCTGCGCGCGCAGCGCGTCGGCGCCCAGCGCCGCACAGGCCAGCGAGCCCAGGCCGCCCGCCTGGCAGACGGCAGCGGCCAGCGGGCTGAAGGACCCGACCATCGGCGCTTGGATCAGGGGCAGTTTCGACGGCAGTGATTTCTTCATGGTCGGGTCCGGGAATCAGGGGCGCGCCCTTCGAGGGGCAGGAATGCGTCAGCCGCTCAGCGTACTCGGCGAAATGCGCAGCCGTAAGCATGCCAGACTTGGGATCGTCCGGCTTGTGGACTCCGGCGCCCATCTTGTCGCCGCGCCCCTGCCCTCGCAGCCCCGGCCGGGGGGAATTTCGCGCGGGCGTATCTGCGGGACGGCACACTAGCGCCCCGCCCGCGCCTTGCGCCCCGCCGCCACGCTCAGGCCCGCCGCCAGCGCGCCGCAAGCGAAGATCGCCAAGGGCAGCGCGGCCGGTCCCTGCGGCGCCAGGCTGACGGCGTAGCCGATGGCCGCGGACATCAGGTAGTGCAGCGTGCCCATCAGCGCCGAGGCCACGCCCGCCTGCTTGCCGGCATGGCTCATGGTCAAGGCGGTGAGATTGCCGAAGATCATGCCCAGCGCGCCGACGGCGACGGCCAGCAGGCCCGCGTACACGGTGAACGGCGCCAGTCCCGCCCGCAGCGCGCCGAACAGCGCCAGCCCCGCCAGCGCGTGCGCGCCGATGCCGGCCAGCATGATGCCGCCGGCCGTGCGTCCCTGGCCGAGCAGCCGGTTGCTGATCGCGCCGCCCAGCACCAGCGCCACCGAATTGCCCGCGAACAGGTAGCTGAACTGCGACGCGCTCAAGCCGAAATGCCCGGTGAACACAAAGGCCGAGGCGCTGATGTAGTTGAACAGCGAACCCAGCACGAAGCCGCCCGCCAGCGTGTAGGCCATGAAGGCCGGATGCCGCAGCTGCCGGCCATAGGCGCGCAGGATGGCGCCGGCCTTGAGCGGCGCGCGGCGCTCCGGCGGCAGCGAATCCGGCAGCGCGCGCCAGCCCCACAGCAGCCCGGCGGCGCCCAGGCCGGCCAGCACCCAGAACACAATGCGCCAGCCGCCATGGCCCAGCAGATAGCCGCCCAGGATGGGCGCGGCGATGGGGGCGATCATCATCACCTGCATCAGCAGCGAGAAGATGCGCGCCGATTCCGCCACGCCGCACAGGTCCGCCACGATGGCGCGCGGCGTCACCAGCCCGGCCGCCGCGCCCAGCGCCGGCACGAAGCGCGCGGCCAGCAACCATTCCCCCGTCGGCGCCAGCGCGGCCATCACCGAGCCCACGACGAACACCGCCACGCCGGCCAGCAGCGGCAGGCGGCGGCCATAGCGATCCAGCAAGGGGCCATACAGGGCCTGGCCGATGGCCAGCCCGGCCAGGAACACGGACAGGGTCTGCTGGATGCGGCCCGCCGACACGCCGAAATCGTCGGCGATGGCGGGCATGCCCGGCAGGTACATGTCGATCGCCATCGCATCCAGCGCGGTCAGCAGGGCCAGCAGCAGGATCAGGCCGGCGCCGATGAGATCGCCGTGGCGCGTGGTGATGGTCGCGCCGTTCATGCCTTGCGCTCCGGGCCGAGGGCGTGCGCCAGCGCATCGGACAGCACGCGCTGCATGGCGTGCAGCCGCGCGCCCGCCTGCCCGGCGTTGGTGTAGACCAGCTTGACCTGCACGGCGTCGACCATGCCCAGGTAGGCCTCGCCGTAGCGCGCCGCGTCGGCCTTGGCCAGCTTGCCGCGCTTGCCGGCCCAGGCGCGCAGCCGGGCGTCGAAATCGGCGCGCAGCTGCGCCAGATAGGTTTCATAGCCGGCGGTGATGGCGGCTTCCAGCGCGTCCGGCGTGACGTAGCTGGCGCGCAGCAGGAAGCGCAGCGGATCGGATTGGCCGTGCCGTCCGATCAGGTGGGCGCAGTATTCGGAGCCGGGCAAGGCGTCCTGTGGCTCGTCCTCGAAGCATTGCCGGGCCACCGCCACTTCCTGCGCCAGCGCGTCGCCGAAGATCTCCATGTACAAGGCGTCCTTGCTGGCGAAGTGCGTGTAGAGCGAGGCCTTGCGGATGCCGACGGTGTCGGCGATATCGGCGAGCGATGCCCCTTCGTAGCCGTGGCGGGCGAAATGGCCGAGCGCGGCGTCGAGGATGCGCTGGACGGCGGGAGTGCGTGTCATGGCGGGAATTCCTGTGTCTGTCCGTGGCG
The DNA here is from genome assembly GCF_018195695.1 of Achromobacter sp. Marseille-Q0513. Classification (NCBI taxonomy): domain Bacteria; kingdom Pseudomonadati; phylum Pseudomonadota; class Betaproteobacteria; order Burkholderiales; family Alcaligenaceae; genus Achromobacter; species Achromobacter sp. Marseille-Q0513. The sequence goes on from NZ_JAGTJY010000047.1 coordinate 14,603, forward strand.
GGCCGGACGCGCTGCGCACGGCAGGCGCGGCCCCTGGATGCGACAGACTATATACTAACTACCGATCGGTAGTCTAATTGGATGACATACCCGATCGACAGCCGCGCCCTGGTCGGCGGACGCCCGCCCCGCTAGCCCGCCCCGCTAGCCCGCGTCCGCCTGGACGCCGGACTCCGGCTCCGTTCTTTCAAAGCGCGCGGCGGTTTTGCGGAATGGCATGACCGGCAAGCGCGTCAGCGCCGCCCAGGCCAAGGCCAGCGGCAGGGCGCACGCGCCGAAGAATACGCCGAACGCGGGCA
>NZ_JAGTJY010000047.1:14911-34659 GCF_018195695.1 Achromobacter sp. Marseille-Q0513
GGCCCCGGCGCCGAGGAAGCCGCGGAGGGCGGCCCCGGCTCCCGGCCCCCCCGCCCCGCCCCCCACGGTGCCCTGCGCCGCATGCGCCGTCTCGAGCTGGCTGCCCAACGGCCCCAGCAGGTGCAGCACCACCGCGCTGAAAACGGCCACGCCGATAGCCCCGCCCACCGCGCGGAAAAAGGTGTGCACGGCGGTGGCGATGCCGATATCGCCCGCCGGCACCGAGTTCTGCGATGCCACCATCATGGGTGGCAGGCTCGCGCCGATGCCCACGCCCAGCAGGAGGGAAAGGCCAACGACGGCAGCCAGGGCAAGCGTGCCCGCCGCCACCGCAAGCACCAGGAACGCGGCCGTCGCCACGGCCAGGCCCACCAGCGGCGACAGCTTGTACCTGCCGGTGAAACGCATGTATTGCCCCGACAGGTACGACCCCAACACCACGCCGAACAGCGGCGCCGTCAGCAGCACGCCGGCCTGGCCCACCGTCTTGGCGCGGCACAACTGCAAGTAGAGCGGCAGATAAATACTCAAGGCCATGTTCACCATCGTGATGAGAATGGCGCCGATCGAGGTGACGACGATGATCCGGTTGCGCAGGATGGAAATCGGCAGCAGCGGCTCGCTCGCGCGTTTCTGCCAGGCCAGGAACAAGGCGCCAAGCACGACGCTGGCGCTGAACAGCCCCAGGATCACCGGTGAGTCCCAGGCATGCTGGCGGCCGCCCCAGGCCAGCGCCAGCAGCAGGAACACGGTCGCCCCGACCATCAGCAGCGCTCCCGGATAGTCGATGCGATGCTGCCGCCGCCGCGCGGACAAATCGGCCAGCGTGAACCAGCTGAGTACGATAGCCAGCAGGATGAGCGGCAATTTGAACCAGAATATCCAGCGCCAGGAATAGTATTCCGACAACAGCCCGCCCAGCACCGGCCCGGCCAGGCTGGAGACGGCATAGGTGCCCGAGATGTAGAGTTGGTAGCGACCCCGCTCGCGGGGCGACAGGATATCCGCGACGATGGTGTTCGGCAGCGCCATCAGGGCGCCGCCGCCCAGGCCCTGAATCGCCCGGCCGCAAATCAGCATGTCCAGATTCACGGCCAGGCCGCACAGCAACGTGCCGGCCAGGAACAGGCCGAGCGCGGCCACGACCACGCTGCGCCGTCCATGGATGTCACTCAGCCTTCCTGCCAGCGGCGTGCTGGCGATCGAGGTCAGCAGGTAGGCGGTCACGACCCACGACACGTTGCCGAAGCCGCCGAACTCGGCGGCGATGGGCACCAGCGCCGGCGCCACGATGGCCTGGTCGATGGTGCCCAGCAACATGACGAGGATCAGGCCGGAAAAGATGATGTGCACCTGCCTGGGGCTGTAGCGCTCCGGCGCGTCGGGGGCGGCGTGGGTCACGATGCGGACCTCATGCCGGCGTCGCGGCGAGGGCTTGCGGCTGCCCGGCGCTGGACGGCTCGGCGTAGATATGGCGCGTGACGCCGCCGTCTTCCCGCACCAGTGAGCCCAGCGCCGCATGCTGGGGCAGATTCTGCAACCTGAGCAGGATCAGGCCGGTCCCGGCATCCGGATTGCCGATCGCATGCGGACACCATGCCGGCACGAATACCACGTCGCCCTCGCTGGCCGGCCGCTGCTCGGACGAGGCCCCCAGGCTGAACGCCGCCCGGCCCGACCGGACGATGTACAGATGCCAGAACGAGTGCCGGTGCGAGGCGGTGGTCTCGCCGGGCGCCAGCGCCTGGATCACCAGCGACAGCCCCGGCGCGACAGCGCCGCGCTCGGACGCGCCGCCCAGCGCCAGCGTGCCTTGGGAATTGCCCGGCCAGGCGCTCAAGGCCGTTTCGATCTCGGCCCATTTCCAGGCAACGGGATCGACGCGCGCCTGCGCCGTCTGCGCGAGATAGTCAGAGTAGGCAATGATTTCACCGTGATTGGGGCGCATGTTCTTGCTCCTGGGTATCCTGGACTGTCGGGTTCAACACATGATCGGGGTGGGCCTGCGCGAAGGCCGGCAGGCGCAGGCAGGCGTCGGAAATGCGGGAGATCGTCGGCCATGCCCCGAGCTCCAGGCCGTTGCGGCCGGCGGTGTGCGCCTGCGGCACCAGCGCGATATCCGCCAGCGACGGGCGGTCGCCATGGCTGAATTCGCCGGTCGACGGATCGCGGGACAACAAGGTTTCCAGGGCATCGAAACTCTGCCCTATCCAGTGGTGCTGCCAGGCCCGGACCTGCGCATCGTCATGCCCCAGTCGCTGCTTGAGATAGGCGCCGACTCGCATCGAGGCCAGCGCATGCGTATCCGCGGCGATCACCTGGAACAGCGCGCGCACCCGGGCCGCGCCGGCCGGATCCGGCGGCAGCAAGGGAGGCTGGGGGAATCGCGCCTCCAGATACTCGATGATGGCCAGCGATTGCGTCAGGATCCGGTCCCCATCCTCCAGGGCCGGCAGCAGGCCCTGCGGATTGATCGTCAGATAGGCTGGCGCTCGATGCTCCGCCTGGCTCAGGTCGTGAGTGACGGTCCGGTACTCGACACGCTTCAGATTCAGCGCGATCCGCACCCGGAACGACGCCGACGACCGTTGAAATCCGTGCAGTGTTATCAAGAATATCTCCCGATCAGAAAGGGACGCGGCCTCATGCCGCGACCCGCGACGCCAGCAGGCTCGCGGCGTGCAGGTCCGGCGCCGGCCGGGCCGGCTTCGTCGCGGCGACGCCGATCGTGGCGATCAGCTCGCGCACGCATTGATCAGCGTCGCGTGTCTGGCGCGAGGCGATGCGCGGACGCGGCAGCGCGTGCGTATAGAAATGCGGGCCCTCGACCGGGAAGCCGACAATCCATATGCGCGCCTCCGGCACGCCGTCCGCGCCGACGGGATGCAGCTGCTGATCGATCTCTATGCCGCCCGGGTGATACCCGCCATTCAGGTAAGGCCGGACCAGTCCCCGGCCCAGCAGGCTGTCGGACAGCGGCGACGCATCGGTCAGCGGAGAATAGGCATCCAGCCTGGCCACGATGAGCACGTCCGCCTGGCTGGTTTCCACGCGCTCGCCATAGCGCGCCTCGATGCGGAACCGCGCGCCGGCCTCGTCCGCTCGCAGCCGGGCCCCCGGTCCGCCTGCGATGTCGATGATCCCGGCCGCGTGCAGCGCCAGGTATTCGAGATTGCGACGCCTGGGCGGACCAAAGGAAATGCGGTTGGTGACGGCGTTGAACTCTTCCACGAAGTAGCGGTGCGACGCGGGCGTCAATCCGCCGTACTCCACGGCGCTGCGCAGCGCCTCGCGCGTATCGCGCAGCACGTCCGTGGCCGCCTTCACCGGACTGCCCAGATTGCCCGCCTCGGCCTCGCGCAGGTCGGCGCGCACCAGCGCATCGAAAAAAGCCCGGAACTCGGCCAGCGACGCAAACTGACGCTTGCGCAGCGGCCACAGGATGTCCTCGATGGCGTCGCGCTCGGCCTGGCTGGGCACGAACGTGGCGGCATCCACGTCGCGACCAGTGGCGGCGACGCGGTGCGCGTAGGCCATTTCCTGGATGATCAGGGGCAGCACGTCCTCCTGGAAATCCAGCCGGCCGTCGCCGCTGGCCGCGATCCGTGCCTGCCGACGGGACTGCACGGCCTGCGGCGTGAAATAGCGCGCCTGGTGCCTGCCGGTCAGCCCTTTCTGGTTGATGCCGCGCGCGGCGAAAGGCAGGCAGTTGCGCGAGAACAGCAGCAGGCCCGGCTCCTTGCCTGAGCGCTGGTAGCGCAGGTCGCCGGCCGCGTCCTCGACGTAGCGACCGCCGCGTCCGGTGGTCAAGGCCGCGATGACGTCGTGCGCGGTCAGTCCGAATCCCTGTATGGCGACCGTGGCCGTGGCGGGAATCTGCGCCAGCGCGTGTATCGGATACGGCGACGGGTAGTACTCCAGGCTCGGATTGACCCGCTTGCGCCGCTCGACGAACGAGAGGAATTGGCGGTCTTCGGCACTGGGCTTGCGGTAGCCGTGGCCCGTGCTCAGAAAGACATAGTCGGCGGCCCGCCTGGCACCGTTTTCCAGCGCCAGCTCGAAGCCACCGTCGTGCCGGGCGATGTCCACGACGCGGGTCTTGTGGTGGTACACGCCGACATGCGCCGGCAGCAGGCCGACCACGCGCCGATAGACCCAGGACAGGTATTCGCCCAGCAGGCTGCGCGGCAGATGGTCGGCGTCGGTGATGGCCCGACCCGAATCCTCGAAGGTGCACAGATATCGATCGCCATGCCGCCGGTAGCCGCTCAGGTGCGCCCATTGCACCAGGGACAGCCCTTCCTCGCCACCGGCGACGCTGCCTGGGGCGAACATGGTTACCTGCGAAGCCACGGTATTGATGAGCAGATGGTCGGACTGGCCGGCGGGATGGACGCCCTGGCCGCAGTCGCCCGGTTCGAACACCTCGATGTCCAGGCGGCTTGCTTCCGGCAGTGAATGCGCATGTTCCAGGATGCGCTCCAGCACCGTCAGGCCCCTGGGGCCCATGCCCACGATCGCCACGGCTATTGTTTTCATCAGAGTTCGCTCCCAAGTCCATGCGCCAACGGAACCGCGAAAGGCCGGCCGCCGCCCGTGGCGACTTGCGTGCGCTCCGCGTAGATGTCGAGGGGATGCCGGTGCAACGCCACGATCCCGTCCGCGCCGCGCACGGGCGGAAAGCGCGCCAGCACCGCCGGGTCATGCCCGGGAATGATGTGCTCCGGCCCGTCCGCCAGTTCCTCGATGCGGCGATGACCGTCCAGCATCCGGCCCACGTCGAGCACGATGGGAAACGGCCGGCGGGCGCGCAGGTTGTCCCAGTAATGCGCGGCATCGCTGGCCAGCACCAGCCAGCCTCTCTCGGTCGCGACGCGCACCACCTGCAGGCCTGCCGTGTGCCCGCCGATCAGGTGCAGGCTGACGCCGGGCGCGATCTCGGCATCGCCGTCGTGGAACACCAGCTGGCCGGCATGCAGCCGCTCGACGGCCTGGGCCACGTCCCGAGCCTCGAAGGGGCTGCGCATCGCCGCGTGGCACATGCAGCGACCCGTGCAATACGACATTTCCTTTTCCTGCAGGTGCAGGCGCGCCTTGGGAAACGCGGCGATATTGCCCGCGTGGTCATAGTGCATGTGGGTCACGACGATGTCCTCGACGCTGTCGGCGGCGATGCCGATCTGCTTGAGCAGATCCACTGGCGAGGCCAGATAGCGACGCCCTCTCCTGACAGCCATGTCCGCCGAGAACCCGGTATCCACCAACAGGGTCCTGGCCGGATTGCGGATCACCCACACATAGAAGTCCAGCGGCATCGGGGCATTGTCATGCGGGTCCTCGCCCAGATAGTTCGCCGCGCTGCGCCGCTCCGCGTGCGTGGCGTATCGCAGCGCGTAGACCTCATACACCGCGTCCGCCGTCCGGCCGTTCATTCGATCACCTCCAGGTCGCTGGGCGCGTGCCTGTCCGAGCGCGACGCGCCGGCCGGCACAATGGGAATCGTCGGCGACGGGGCGACGCCGTCCTGCTGGAAGAAAAAGCGCTTTTCCCCGAACGCCGGCTGCAACTCGTCCAGCCAGGTTGCCAGCGGATCGAACCGGGCGTAGAACGGGCGGCGTACCCAATCCGGATTGCGTGCCTGCAGGAACTGCAGGGCGAAGACCTTTTCGCCGGCCAGATCGACAATGCCGTCGACCAGCACCTTCCCGGGAAAGGCGCTCATGGACGGCCCGCGCACCGTGCGCGCCAGTCCGGACACCGAGCGGTAGGCCTGCTGGAAGATATCGTAGGCGCGCGCCAACGGCAGCTTGAAGTAGTCGCTGGGCCCCGTGTCGCGCTCCACGAACATGTAGTACGGAACCGCGCCCAGCCGCACGCCGGTGGTCCAGAGTTCCGCCCAGTCCGCCGGATTCTCATTGATGTGGCGTATCAACGGCGCCTGGATCCGCACGGTGGCGCCGGTGGCGATGATGCGGCGCAGCGCCTGCTGCGCGATCGGATGCCGTAGCTCGGCCGGATGGTTGTAGTGGCCCATCAGGGCCAGGTTCCTGCCGCTGCGCACGACGGTTTCGAACAGCCGCAGCAGATCGTCGGCATCCTTGTCCGTAACGAACCTGCGGCCAGTAGGCCACCGCCTTGGTGCCGATCCGGATGTTCTGGATATGCGCCAGGTCCGGCGCCAGCAAGGGCTCGATGTAGTCGGTCAGCGACCGGGCGTTCATGACCAGCGGATCCCCGCCCGTGATCAGCACGTCCGTCACTTCGGCATGACGCCGCAGGTAGGTGGCCAGATCGGCGGACGCCCGGGCGTCGAACTTCAGCTCTTCCATGCCCACGAACTGCGGCCAGCGGAAGCAGAACGTGCAATAGGCGTGACAGGTCTGCCCGGCGCTGGGAAAGAACAGCACCGTTTCCTTGTACTTGTGCTGCACCCCGGCCAGCGGCACCCCGTCCAGTTGCGGCACGTTGTGCGTCATCTGGCCGGCCGGATGCGGGTTCATGCGCATGCGAATGGCATGCACGCGCTGCTGTATCTCGGCCTCGGACGCGCCCGCCGACAGCAGGTCGCGTATCGCGGCGTACTCCGGCTCGCGCAGCATGTCCCGATGAGGAAAGGTCAGCCGGTATATGGGATCGTCCGGCACATTGTCCCAATCGATCAGTTCCTCCAGCACATAAGCATTGACGCGAAACGGAAGGACCCGGGAAACCACCTCGACCGCTTCGCGCAGATCGGCGCCCAGCAGATTCCACTGCGGCGCCTGCCTTATGGTTTGCCTGGTGTACGGCTTGAACTTCCATGCTTGCTCGCCCGGCATCATCAACCTCGCTGCGTTCATGTGGGCGAACGTGGGCATCGCGCTTTCCGGTGGGCCGTTCGCCTGTCACCCACGTCGGCAATCTAGCAAGTCTCATCCCACATAAACAGTTATGATCCGATATATCAACCATTTCTATAATTAATAGATACCATGCGCCCACATCTGGATCTTTCCGCGGTGGAGGCCTTCGTCCTGGTGGCCGACTTGCGCAGCTTCACGCACGCGGCCGAAGCCCTTGGACTGACCCAGGCCGGCGTCAGCCTCAAGTTGCGGCGGCTCGAAGGCGCGGTTGGACGGCGCCTGCTGGACCGGACGCCCAGGCAGGTGCGCCTGTCCACGGATGGCGAGGCCTTCCTGCCGCACGCCCGCACCCTGCTCGCCGCGCAAGAGCTGGCGCTGATGACCCCGCCCGAACCCGAACGCGAGCTGACCATCGCGATCAGCGACCATGTGGCCGGTCCCGAGCTGCCCGAGATCCTGGCCAGGGTGCACGCCTGCGATCCCGCGCTGATGCTGAAAGTGCGGGTCAACTATTCGCGCAACGTCATCGCGCAGTTCGACGACGGCCTGGCCGACGTGGCCGTGGTCAGGCGCCAAGGCAAACGTCGCGATGGCGAGCTGCTGTTCGAGGACCAGTACGGATGGTTCGCCAGCGTCGGCGCCAGGCTGGACGGCAAACTGCTGCCCTTGATCACCGTCACCGACGAATGCGGCGTGGGCGAAACCGCGATCCGGCTCCTGGCCGCGGCCAAGATCCCCTGGATTGACGCATTTCTTGGCGGCGGCGTCGCCACCGCGATCGCCGCGGCCCGTTCGGGCATCGGCGTGCTGCCCCTGCCCCGGCGGCTGGCGACGGCCGGGCTGATCGATGTGGGCGGCGCGCTGGCGCTTCCACCCTTGCCCGGCGCGCAGGTCATGATGCACGCCAGGCGATTCGATGCCCAGACCACGGCGACGCTGCGCGTGTTGGCCGCGGCCTTTCGCAGCGCGGCCGCCCAGCCCTGAGTCACCGCGCCGCCATCCGTCTGGTCGCGGCGGTAGATAAACTAAGCAGATTTGCGTATTTCGGCGCCAGGCCACGCCGGCCTATAGTCCGTCGGCGGAATTTTCCTTCGCGATGAACGAGATCCCCGAACGGAGTTCGTGAAGATGAAGCGACAACGCAGTCTGCAACCCCACCCCCGATCGTCCGCCGCCGACGCCGACCACAGCCTGGCGGTGCGCGGCACGGATCTTCAGAAAGCCATGGAACACGTCGCGGCCATCGCCGGCGACAACCCTGCCCATGCCTTCGAGACCGCCATGCATGCAGTGACCAGCCAGCTCGCGCAAGGCGCGGCGCCCGGCGGCGCCCCTGCATGTGCTCCTGGTCCGATGCATGGGCCGGGTCGGGCCGGACTGCTGCACCGGCGCGCCGGCAGCAGCATGGATTGCTTCGCCGATGTCGCCATCGCGCGCCTGGAATCGGGCTGGGCCTTGAACGCGACCGACCTCCTGGGTATTTCCGCCAATCCCGGCGAAATGGGCGAGTGGTATGTACTCACGCCAGGCGAACAGGGCGGCAGGCGGGCCTTTCGCATCGACGCCAACGCGGCCGGGCTGCGTTTGCACCCTGCCCCGCCGGCCGCGCGCAGCACACCGTTCAACGCGCACCTCCTGTCATTGGACAACGTGCGCGTCGCGGACGGCGACGCCTGGGACCTGGGCCCCGCGCAGGCGCCCAGCGAAACCTTCATGCGCCTGGTGTCCGTCTATCGCGCCATGGCCGCCGCGCTCTGCTGCGGACTGGGACGCGCCACCCGCAGCGTTCTGTCGGCGCCGGCGATTCCGGCCACGGCACGCGGCGCCGTTCCCGCGGCGCGGCAGGCGCGGTCGGGCCAGCAGCTAGGCAAGATCGACGCGCTGCTGCTGACCAGCGACATCGTCATGCGCGGCATCGCCAGCGACTTGGCGCGCGAGCGACCTTTCCCCCAGGCCAGTTCGACCCGGCTTCACCGCCTGGCCGTGGACAGCTCGCTGGCGGCGGTATCGCTGGCCTGGCGCGGCGGCATCCGCGAGACGCACACGGGCTTTGCCTCGCTGCGCCGCTATCGACGCGATGCCCTGGCGGTCGCCGCGCTGATGGCAGTGCTGGACGGCGTGGACGTTCCCACGCCGGCATGATCCGCCAGCCGGCGCGGTAAGCGTCCGCTACGCCGCGTCGGCGTGCGCGCGATGCGCGCCGCAGTGCAGGCAGCGGAACAGATGTCCGCCGATCACGGCGCCGTTCTCGGTGATGTCGGGCAGCACGTCCTCGGGCCAGCCGTCGTCCAGGATCGTGGCCTGGGCGTCCGGCATGTCCTTGAGCCGGTCCCAGCCCACCGGCCCCAGGTAGGCGCAGGCGTCGCCGCAGCAGATCTGCCAGCGCTCGCAATGCCAGGACAGGTAGCCGGGCGTGCGCAGATTGAGTTCTTCCTCGACCGACGCCGGCACCTCGCCTTCTATGTCGCCCACGAACTCGGACCCGAATTTCCGCGCCGCGCTGCCGTCCGCGATGCGCCAGGGACACAGGTTCGCCGGCTGGTCGCCCAATCCATAGGGCTCGGTCGCATAGGCCCAGCCGGTGCACAGGCCGCAACACGGGCACTCCAGGTCGGCGATGGCCTCGATGGCGCCGGTGGCGACCGGATCGGGGTGATAGCGGAAATTCGGCAGCTCGTGCCTGGGACGCGGACCTTGCATGTTGCGGACTCCTGCGGGATGGGCGACAGCCGGGCAGCATAGCGCATGTCGCGTCGCCGCCCGCGATGGATGATCATGCTAGGCTTGCCTGCCGGATTCCCGCCCTCCCCGCCGCAAACCTCATGACGCCCGCGATCCGTCTCGGCCCCCTGGTCTTTCCGATTGAACTCGGCGTGCTGCTGCTGTCGGCCGCGCTCGGCCTGCTGGCCTGCGCGCTGCTGGCGCGCTTGCGGCGCATCCGGGGCGGTACATCCGCCGCCGAAGCCGCCGCCGCCCGCAATACCTTGTGGAATGCGCTGTTCTGGGGCCTGCTCGCCGCGCGGCTGGGCTATCTCTGGCAATACCGCGACGCCTATCTGCCGGAACCGCTGTCCATGCTGGACCTGCGCGACGGCGGCTGGAATGGCCTGGTCGGGCTGGCGGCCGCCTGGATCTCTGCGCTGACGACGATCTTGCGTCGGCGCGCGCCGTGGCTCCTCACGCTGGCGGCGCTGGCCGTGGCCAGCCTGGGCTGGCTGGGCGGACGCGCGCTGATCGCGCCGCCGGCGCCGCGATCGCATCCCGCGCTCGCCGAGCTGGTTCTGAGCGACCTGCAAGGCGCGCCGGCCTCGCTGGCGGCCTTTCGCGGCAAGCCCGCCGTGGTGAACCTGTGGGCTAGCTGGTGCCCGCCGTGCCGGCGCGAGATGCCGGTGTTCGAGCAGGCGCAGGCCGAGCATCCCGACGTGCATTTCGTGTTCCTGAACCAGGGCGAGTCGCCGCGGGCCATCGCCGACTACCTGCGCGACCACGCCCCCGGCCTGCGCAACGTGCTGCGGGACGGCCAGAGCCAGGCCTCGCGCGCGCTCAGCAACAGCGGGCTGCCCGCCACGCTGTTCCTGGACGCCGACGGCAGGCTGACGGGCCTGCGCGTCGGCGAGCTGTCGCGCGCCACGCTGCGCGAACGGCTGGACGCTCTCAGGGCGACAAACGGTTCCGAGCCCTGAGGCAGGCCGGGACGTCAGCGTTTGCGGCGTTTCTCTTTCGAAACGAAACGGCCGATGTAGGGCAGACCGTTGTACAGCCTGGCCGGATCGGCGATCTCCAGCAAGGGATCGGCGTAGACGAAACCGGCATTGGCGGTGCGGATGCCGCGTTCCTCGCACAGGCGCACGATATGCTCGGCCGAGGCCTCGCTCTCCAGCGTGCTCTCGTCCACGATCTGGCGCACCGGCACCGGCTGGTCGAACCAGATGAGCTGCATCAGGTCCTCGTCGTACAGGAACTTCAGCCCGGCATCGATGCAGAAGCCGCAGCCGGTCACGTCGCCGGTGGCCGCCTCGATTTCTTCGACCTCCAGGTCCCAGTAGTTCTCGGCATGGCCGAAGTAACGCCAGAATGCGTCCTCGCCCTGACCGGCCGTGCCAATCCAGAAGTGCAGCGACTCGAACGGCAGCGGCTGGCGCGGCGGGCCATACTGGTCCACCCAGTCGAACAGCGTGCCGGGCTTGAGCCCTTCGCGCTTTTCCAGCTCGGGATAGCCGCCGCGCGGCGTGCGGTGCAGCGCCTCGTCGACGAGACGGCGGATCTCGTCTTCGCTGTATGTCTTCCTACCGCCCCGGCTCATCGGCGAATACCTCCGTGTACAAGACGCGCAGCGCCTCGGGCGCCTTGCAGATCGCCTGGCCGCCGCGATCCTTGTCCGCCTGCTCACCCCAGATCGCATGGCGCGCGGCCTGGAAGGCGGCCTCGTCGATGCGCTCGCCCGAGAGATTCGCGCGCAACGCCGCGATCGAGGAAGGCGCATCGCCCGCGACGCGCCTGCGGGCGGCCAGCAGCCAGCCCAAGCTGTCCGCGTTGGCGATCTGCGCCGCGTAGGTCTTGCGGTATCGCAGATGCTGGATGTTGCCGGCGCAGGCCAGCAGGTACGCGATCGCTTCCTGGGTGAAGCCATGGGCGTCGAGATAGCCCTCGACGTAGCGGCCATGCATGGATTGATGCTCGCCGTCCGCCAGGGCCAGATAGTCCAGCACCAGCGACGCGTGCGCCGGACTGGCGCAGCCCAGCGCGAACACCGCGAAGCTGCCCGGCATGGCGCAGTCCTCGGCATCGAGGTTCGTGTACCACTCGTATTCGCGCATGGCCTGGCGCGCATAGGCCTCGATGGCGGGATGCAGCGCCGGATAGGCCGCCGCGCAGGCGAACAGCTGGTGCACGCCTTTCTTCGGCAGGCCCTTGATGGGCAGGTAAGTCTTGGTGGGCCCACGGAACTCGATGGCATAGGAACGCGGGAAGTCCGTGGTCGACAGCAGGCGGTCCAGGTAGCGGAGCGCCTGCGCATAGGCGGCCTCGCTTTCTTCCTGGACGGTGATGCGGATCACCGCCAGCGCATCATTGGCCTTGGCGCTCATGCCCGCGCCGCGAAACACCGCCAGTTCCCTGGGCAGCTCGCCCGTGCCGTCGCGCTTGAGCCGCGCCGGCAGGTCGCTGCCCAGCTGGGTCACCTGGTTGAAGATGCGCTCGGCGCTGACCGAGGCGTAGCTGGGGCCGTACTTCAGATCGCAGATCGCGACGTAGCAGGCGAATTGAAAGAATCCGTCCGGCACCGCGGCGGGCTCGGCTCCAGGTTTGAGCACCCATTGTTCCTGCCAGCCGCTGCCCTTGTTCACGAAATGCGGATCGCGCAGGCGGCGGTCGACCCAGCAATGCAGCAGGTAGTCGATGTCATGCCAGCCCAGCAGCAGCCGCATCCGCTCGGCGATGGCCCGGGCAGACTCGGCGTCGAACGGCGCGGCAGGCGCGGCGCTTTCCGATGGGCCCCGCGCGACGGCGACGGACAGTCCTTCCAGCACGTACTCCAGCACCGCCTTGCCCAGGATCTTCTGCCCATCCACGACAAAGCCCTTGATGCTTTCGCCCGAGAGCTTGCGCACCTGCGCCGTGCCGTCGTTGACCTGCGCGACCGCGCGATCGAATGCGGCGCGCGCATCGGGCGTCTGCCGCGCGTCTTCAAAAATCAACCAGTTCCGTTTGTTCATCTGGGGAGCATCTGCTTGCGCGAAGCTCCGGACAATAGCATGCGCGGCAGACCGGCCGGACGGATCAGGCCGGCCCGCCCCAAGGCGCATCGAAACCGTCCTGGCGCCGCGTCGACAGCGCCAGCCGCTGGCCGGCGCACAGGCTTTCCGCCAACTCAGGCGGCAGCCTGACGATCAGGTCCGGCCCGTCCGGCAGCGCGCGCACCGTCGCCAGCAGGCGCAGGCCGCCCTCGCCGTCCGGTATCGAGGTCCAGGCCAGCAGCTCGGCCGACTCGACCGCCACGGGTTCCGCCTGCGCATGACCGCAGGCCGGGCACCACAGCCGCGCGGGATAGGCCTTGTGGCCGCAGGCCACGCAGGCAAATACATGCAGGTTCATGCGCCCTCCCGTTCCAGTACCGCCGCGTTCGCGCACATGCCGTAGCGCAGCTGCACCATGCCGTAGCCGGTGGCCACGCCCTGCCGCGCGCCGGGAATCTGGCGTTCGCCCGCCCGGCCCAGCAGTTGCCGCGCCACTTCCGCCAGGCCATGCATGCCGCCCGCCGTGCCGGCCTGGCCAGCCGACAGTTGGCCGCCGGCGGTGTTGACCGGCAGGCTGCGGTCCGCCAGCCGCCGCGCGACAAAACCCGGCAGGTCGCCGGCGTCGGCGAAGCCCAGGTCGCAGAGCTGGGCCAGCGCCATCGCCGGATAGTCGTCGTAGACGCCGACCACGTCCATGTCTTCAGGCCCGACGCCGGCCTCGGCCCACATCGCAGGCACGAATTCGGCGATGCCGGTGACCAGTCCGTCGCCCTCCTGCTGATCGCCGTTGTAGCGCGCGCCGCTGGCGCGCAGCGTCACATGGACGCCCGCGGGCCGCGCCGACAGCACCAGCGCGCAGGCGCCGCTGACCACGGGCACGCAGTCCAGCCGGCCCAGCGGCGGCGCGACCAGGGGCGCGTCCAGGTACTGTTGCAGGCTCAAGGGCTGGCGATAGGCGGCGTTCGGATTCCCGGCCGCCCACTGGCGCTGAGCCACGCACAGCGCGCCGTAGTCCTCGCGCCGCAGGCCGGTCCGCATCATCTGGCGCTGCGTCAGCATGGCGAACAGCGGGTTCGGTCCCACGCAGCCCAGCGGGCTCAGGTACTCGCGCGCGCTGCGGTTGTAGTCGCTGACCAGGCCCTGGAAGTCCGCGCCGGCGAAATGATCGCCGGCCGCCAGCACGATGGTGCCGGCCTGCCCGGCTTCCAGCGCCAGCCAGGCCTGCCGCAGCAGGTTGATGGCGCTGGCGCCGCCCATCTCGTCCTGCATGCACCAGTTCAGTTTCAAGCCCAGCCGCCAGCCCAGGTCGATGGCGCGGTCCGGGCGCAGGCTGAACGAGGCCACGCCCAGGCCGTCCACCTCGCGCGGCGCGACGCCGGCGTCGGCCAGGGCCAGGGCAATCGCCTGGGCCAACAAGCCAGCCGTGCTGCAACCGGGCTCGGGATGGCGCAGCATCGGCGTCTCGCCGACGCCGATGATGCCGGGCTTGAGCGCGCCGGCGCTCACGCGCGCTCCTTGCCTTCCGGTTCGCGCGTCAGCAGCAGCGTGATCACGGTGACGGCCGCCATGCCGACCAGGAACCACGCGACCGGCGTGGCCGATTCGTATTTGCGCAGCAGCGCCATGGCGATCAGGGGCGACAGGCCGCCGGCGAACACCGAGGCCAGCTCATGGCCCAGCGCCAGGCCGGTGTAGCGCACCTCGGGCGGGAACAGCTCGGCGAAGTACGCCGGCTGCGTGCCGATCATGGCCGCGTGGCACAGGGTGTTGCCCAGGAAGAAGGCCAGGAAGATCCAGACCGGCTCGCGCGTCTGCACCAGCCAGAAGAACGGGAACGCCACCAGCATCAGCCCGGCCGCGCCGATCAGGTAGACCGCGCGTCGTCCGATGCGGTCCGACAGGTGGCCGAACCAGACCAGCGTGCCCAGTTCCACGAACATGGACGCCAGCACGCCGCCCAGCATCAGGTCGTTGGGGATCCCCAGGAACTTGCCATAGGCCAGCGCGAAGGCCAGGAAGATGTACGAGCCGCCGTTCTCGGCCACGCGCAGCCCCATCGCCGTGAACACCTGGCGCGGATAGCGGCGGAACACCTCCACCGCCGGCATGCCGCGCTTGGCGCTGCGCGAGGCCTGCACGAACTCCTCGCTTTCCGGGATGTGGCGGCGGATGTACAGGCCCACGCCGAAGATCAGCACGCTCAGCAGGAACGGCAGGCGCCAGCCCCAGCTCATGAACTGGTCCTGCGGCAGCTGCTGCGCCAGCATGAAGACGCCGGACGACAGCACGAAGCCGCCGGCCACGCCCAGCTGGCTGAACGACGAGAAGTAGCCGCGCCGCCGGCCGCCGACGGCCTCGCTGATGAGCAGCACGCCGCCGCCCCACTCGCCGCCCGCGGCCGCGCCCTGCATCACGCGCAGCGCCACCATCGCCGCCGGCGCCCACAGGCCGGCCTGCTCATAGGTGGGCAGCAGCCCGATCAGGAAGGTGGCCACGCCCATCAGGCCCAGCGTCCATTCCAGCGCCAGCTTGCGGCCGTAGCGGTCGCCGATGTGGCCGAAGATCACGCCGCCCAGCGGCCGCGCCAGGAAGCCCACCGCGAAGCCGGCGAAGGCGCCCATGGTGCCCAGCAGCGGGTCGGTGCCCTTGGGAAAGAACAGCTCGCCGAACACCAGCGCCGCCGCCGTGCCGTAGATGAAGAAGTCGTACCACTCCATGGCGTTGCCCGCCACCGAGGCCACCACCACGCGCCGCGTGCGCCGCTTGCGCGCGGCTTCCTCGCTGGCGGCCTGTTCCGCCAAATTGTCTGCCATCGTCATTGCCGCCCCTTGTGTATGTTGTGTAGTCCCTGCACCGCGCTAGCGCGTCACCTTGTAGCCCGCCATGTCGCGGTCCCAGGTGTCGGCCGTCACGCCTTCGTCGCGCAGCTTGAACTTGCGGATCTTGCCGTTCTCGGTGTGCGGCAGTTCGTCCAGCGCGCGCAGATAGCGCGGCACCGCGAAGTACGGCATGCGTGGCTGGCAGAAATCCAGCAGCTCGGTGTGCGCCACCGCGATGCCGGGCTTGTAGACCAGCGCCGCCATGACCTCGTCCTCGGCCAGCTCGGATTGCACGGCGTAGACCGCCACGGCCGCGATGGCCGGATGCGCCAGCAGCACCTGCTCCACCTCGTAGGAAGAGATGTTCTCGCCGCGCCGACGGATCGCGTCCTTCATGCGGTCCAGGAAGCGGTAGTAGCCGTCGGCGTCGCGCACCACCCGGTCGCCGGTGTGGAACCACAGGTTGCGCCAGGCCTCGACCGTCTTGTCCGCCATGGCGAAGTAGCCGGTGGCGATGGCATAGGGCGGGTGCGCCCGCAGCAGCAGTTCGCCGGGCTGGCCGTCCGGCACCGGCGCGTCGTGTTCGTCGGCCACGCAGGCCTCGAACTCGGGCGCGACCCGGCCCATGGTGCCCGGGCGCTGCTCGGCCAGCACGCCGCCCAGCGCGAAATTGGTCTCGGTGGAGCCATAGCCTTCCAGCAGCGCCAGGCCGGTGCGGCGCAGGAATTCGCCATGGAAGCGCTCGGGCACGCCCGGCGCCAGCGCGATGCGCGCGCGGTGGCGGCGTTCGGACGGCGCGGGCTCGCGCGCCAGCAGCATGGGCACCATCGCGCCCAACAGGTAGGTCACCGTGGCGCCGGTCTGTTCCAGCCGGTCGAAGTATCGGCTGACCGAGAAGCGCTCGTCGCAGACGATGGATGCGCCCGTCACCAACGCCTGGAAACAGGCGTTCAGCGCATTGGTGTGGAACAGCGGCAGGCTGGTGTAGAGCACGTCCTCGCCGCGGATCTCCAGGTTGCGCGCGGCGATCAGGCCCCACCACCAGAATTGCGCGTGCGGACAGCACACGCCCTTGGACAGACCGGACGT
Organism: Achromobacter sp. Marseille-Q0513; assembly: GCF_018195695.1. NCBI lineage: Bacteria > Pseudomonadati > Pseudomonadota > Betaproteobacteria > Burkholderiales > Alcaligenaceae > Achromobacter > Achromobacter sp. Marseille-Q0513. The sequence goes on from NZ_JAGTJY010000047.1 coordinate 31,397, forward strand.
GCCGGAGGTGTACAGGATCGCGAGCATGTCGCCCGGCCCCACGCTGGCCGGCTCGATGCCTGCGGCCGGCGCGGCGGGGGCGGGCCGGGCCGGCGCGGGCAGCGCCAGTCCGGGCGGCGGCGCGTCGCCGTCCAGCAGCCAGATCTCGCGCAAGGCCAGGCCGGCGCCGTCCACCGTCGCCAGTCCGGCGCAGGACGCCGCGTCGGCCACCAGCAGCACGCAGGCGCTGTTCTCCAGGATGTGGCGCAGCTGCATGCCGCGCGACGCGGTATTGATGGGCACCGCCACCGCGCCCAGCCAGCCGCAGCCCAGCACCACCGACAGGAACTCGATCCGGTTGCCCGCCATCAGCGCCACGCGGTCGCCCCGGCGCACGCCGTTGGCGGCCAGCAGCGCGGCCCAGCGCGCGGCATGCGCCGGCGCCTCGCCATATTCCAGTGTTCCGCCCGGCGCCTGGACCCAGGCGCGCGCGCCCTGGCGCGCGGCCTGGTCCAGCAGCATCGCCGGCAATGTCTGCGCGTGTATGCCCATGTTTCCCCATGTTTGCGTCGGTCCGCGACTGCCTGCCGACTGTTGAAATTAGTCTAGGCATCAACTATTTATGCGTCAAATTTATGGTTATTATTTTTCTTATAAACCAGGATGATATGAGAGGCGACGCGTGGACTTTGACCTGAACCTCATGCGGGTTTTCCTGACCGTGATGCAGGAGCGCAGCGTGACCCGCGCGGCCGAGCGGCTGCATCTGACGCAGCCGGCCGTCAGTTATGCGCTGGCGCGCCTGCGCGAGAAGTTCGACGATCCGCTGTTCCTGCGCACCGCCGCCGGCATGCAGCCCACGCCGGTCGCCTTCGCGCTGGCCGGGCCGATCGGCCTGGGCATGGACGCCTTCGCCGACGCGCTCAACCTGCGGCACCGCTTCGATCCCGCGACCAGCGCGCGGCGCTTCACGCTGTCCATGTCGGACATCGGTGAAATGGTGTTCCTGCCGCTGCTGATGGAACGGGTGCACGCGCTGGCGCCGCGCCTGCAGATCGAGGTGGTCGAGGTGCCGATGGAGGCGCTGCCCCAGGCGCTCAAGGACGGCGGGGTCGACCTGGCCATCGGCAACCTGGCCGGACTGGGCCGCCATACCCGGCACGCCGTGCTGTTCAGCGAGCACTATGTCTGCATGGCGCGGCGCGGCCATCCGGTGCTGTCGCGCGGCCTCACGCGCGGTCAGTTCAAGCGGCTGGACCACATCCTGGTGGCCTCGCGCGCCAGCGCCCACCGGCTGCTGGACGACGTGCTGGCCGAGGTCGGGCTGCTGCGCCAGCCCTATCTGACCCTGCCCCATTTCACCGCCGCCGCCGAGATCGTGCGCCGCACCGACCTGACCGTCACCGTGCCGCGCCGCGTGGCGCTGTGGTTCAACCGCGCGCGCGACTTCGAGGTCCGCCCGCTGCCGCTGGCCCTGCCCGAGCTGACGGTCACGGTGCACTGGCACGCGCGCTTCGACAGCGATCCCGGCAGTTCCTGGCTGCGCCAGCTGGTGGTGGAAACGCTGGCCGACCGCGAGCCGCCCGATTCGGGCGGCATTTGATCGATCCGTGCAACAGACTCTGGCCCGGCTTGCGGTTTATCCGGACGCGGCGCGCACCTAGACTGTCATCCATCGACTGACCGAACCCAAAGGAACCCGCCATGACGTCCGCCCTCGCCCTTCGCCCCGCCCCGCTGCGCCGCCTGCTGGCCGGCGCCGCCCTGGTCCTGCTGGCCCTGCCCGCCGCCCAGGCCGCCGAGCAGGCCGCCGAGCAGGCACTGCATGTGACCCACTACAACCCCGGCACCGCCGCCATCTTCCCGGTCTCGTCCACCCTGGTGACGGGCGAACACGAAGCCATCCTGATCGACGCCCAGTTCGGCAAGTCCCAGGCCGCCAAGATCGTGGACATGATCCGCGCCAGCGGCAAGAAGCTGAGCACCATCTACATCAGCCACGGCGACCCCGACTTCTATTTCGGCCTGGACACCGTGCTGGCCGCCTTCCCCGACGCCAAGGTGGTCGCGTCCGAGCCGACCGTGCGCCACATCAAGGAAACCGTGGACGGCAAGCTGGCCTATTGGGGCCCGAAGCTGGGCGCGGACGCTCCGGCCCGCACCGTGGTTCCCGAGGTGCTGGCCGGCAACAGCCTGACGCTGGAAGGCCGCAAGCTGGAGATCACCGGCCTGGACGGTCCGCAGCCCGACCGCAGCTTCGTCTGGATCCCGTCGCTGCAGACCGTGGCGGGCGGCGTGGTCGTGTTCGGCAACCTGCATGTGTGGATGGCCGACACCCAGACGCCCAAGTCGCACCAGGACTGGCTGGCGACGCTGGCCCGCATCGAGGCGCTCAAGCCCAAGGCCGTGATCCCCGGCCACTACGCGCAGGGCGCGCCGCTGACCGTGGAATCGGTGCGCTACACGGCCGGCTACATCCGCGCCTTCGACGCGGCCGCCGCCCAGGCCAAGGACAGCGCGGCGCTGATCGCGGCCATGAAGGCGAAGTACCCGCAGGCCGGCGAGCCCGCCTCGCTGGAGCTGAGCGCCAAGGTCGCCAAGGGCGAAATGGCATGGTGAGGAATGGTCCCCCCCGAGCGCTGCGCGCTTCCCCCAGGGGCGCCGCGACGGACCGGAAGAGAAGCCCCCCCTGAGCGCTACGCGCTTCCCCCGTGGGACGCCGCTACGGACCGGCAAAGCCGGCTCCGTGCGGCCCCGGTCTGGGAAGGCTGGTGCTGGTTGGGGGGATTCGTCTGAGGCCTGGGCTGCGGGGGCATCGCGCGCGGCTTGCCTTGCCGTGCGCGGCGCGCGTCAGGTGATGCGCGGGTCTTCCGGCTGACGCGTGGTGGCGTCGGGTGTTTCGGCGGGCAGCGCGTGTACGGATATTCCCAGGTCCAGGGCCTGCAGGATGGCCGTCAGGCCGCTCAGGGTGGGATTGCCCTTGCGCGACAGCATGCGATAGATCTGGGTCGAGTTGAGCTTGGCGCGCTCGGCCACGATCTGCATGCCGCCGCGCGCCATGGCCAGCTGGCGCAGGATTTCCAGCGCGCTGGCGAGGTCGCCCGAGGCGATATGGGTGTTGATGGCTGCCAGCGCCTGCGAGGGCTGGCGGCGGTAACGCTCGGACATGTACTCATCGGGAGACTGGCCAAACATGATGCAAGGTCCTTCCGTGTCGATTGCCGGACAGCCCGTCGCACAGCGGCGCGGCGGGCGCAAGCTCAGAGCTTAGCCCGCCCGCCCCC
>NZ_JAGTJY010000480.1:0-525 GCF_018195695.1 Achromobacter sp. Marseille-Q0513
GCATAATCCAGCTCCGCATAAAGATCCCCGAGCGCCCGCGCGAACTCGGCCAAAGGTAGCCTGGACAGCGTGGCAGGCCTGGCTTCGGCAAGCATGTGGTCCATGCGAGCCAGGGCGATATCATCCATGCGCGAATACGCGACGCAAGACGGTGCATCGACAGTTTCAAGTCGACGGTTCTTGATCCAATCCAGCCCATCCGGCACGGCGGGCCGATACTGCCCGGGCGTGACATCATCGAATCCCAATGCGGGCAGATCCTGGAAAAGCCGTCGGTTTATCTCCCGTAAATGCGCGGCATCGAAATCGCCAGCCACCGGCGTAAGCAGAAGCTCGACGCTGCGCTGGAAAACATGCCTGCGCTCCAGCGCGTGGCGCGCCTCCGGCGTCAAATCAGGAGCTTGGCGGTTGGTCCTGCAACTGAGCCGCGACGAATTCGGCCAAATCGATTTCACCGTCTATGAAACGTTGCCCATGGACTCCGTCTGCCGGAGTCAGCACGCACCCATCCAGGGCGACGTCTGC
>NZ_JAGTJY010000481.1:0-522 GCF_018195695.1 Achromobacter sp. Marseille-Q0513
GGGAGAGATTGCCCTCATCCATCATATGGAGAAGGCGATCCAGAGTCGAATCCACGAAGGAAAGCGAAGCGCTTGGCGCGCGTCGGATGAACAATTCGACGGCATGGGCGATCAGGGGCTGGGGAATCGTGACCACCGCGCCGAAACGCACATGACCGGCCGCGCCGGCCGACAGCGCGCTGACGTCCCGTCTCGCCAATTCGATCTGCCGGAGGATCTCGCGCCCGCGCTCGATCAGCACCAGCCCGATGCTGGTCGGCTCCAGCGCATTGCCCACCCGGCGCACCACCGGTGCTCCCAGCGCCGCCTCGATCTCCGCGATCTGCTTGGAAATGGCTGGCTGCGTGACATGAAACGCAGCCGCCACCCGCGTCACCTGGCCCAAGTCGCCCAGCGCCACCAGGATGCGCAAATGCCCAAGCTTCAGGCCGCTGCGAAAAAAACGCGCTATCGACGTATCGATATCTGACATACCCGTCCCCTCAAGTTGCGGGGCGCCGACAACCGGCGCCCCGCAACTTG
>NZ_JAGTJY010000482.1:0-521 GCF_018195695.1 Achromobacter sp. Marseille-Q0513
GTCGACAAAGGCGTCGCCCGTCAGATCGTCCCGCACTTCACCGAGGAACGCGTCGGTTCCTGCGGCGCGCTTGAGCGCGTTCAACTTCGCGGCGAGAGCTTCACGATCCAGACCGTTCAACGTGCGAGCGAAAGTCGCTTGCAGCGCATTGCGGAACTGAAGTTCAACCGGGTCTTCCAGGGTGTTTATCTTGCGCGTCTGGGGAAGGCGAACGATCAGCTGTCCGATGCTGACCGTTTTCCCTGAGCCGGGGACGCCACCAAAAATGATGGCGCCGCCTGTACTGTTGAGGCACCGTAGCAAGGTGGCTTCGTGTGTTGGAAGAACCCCAAGCGTATCGAGGCCGACGCATTCAACCCGTGCGTCGACGTCGAGAATGCGTAATGTGATAGACGGCCCGTTGTCGGTAATGTAGGAACCCCAGCGCAGCAGATAGTTGCGGTCGTCGATCACTTCATACAGACGGCCTTGCTGTTCGTTCACCATGTCGAGGAAGAGACCGTTTCCGCCGTAGACATCAA
>NZ_JAGTJY010000483.1:0-519 GCF_018195695.1 Achromobacter sp. Marseille-Q0513
CCATTCCAGCGTGCTCAGCCCCGGCAGGCCGCTGGTGTTGCCGGACTTTTTCTGGTTGCCCAGTCCGGCCAGCACCTGCGTCTCGCCGTCCCTCGCGGTCATCACCGTCTCGGCGTTGCGGGTGCTCATGGGATAGACCACGCCGCCGCCCGCCGTCTTGACCTCGCCCTTCAGGTTGCTGACTTCCATGCTGACCTTGACGGACACGTCGTTGCCCAGCGTGACCTGCGGCTCGACCTGCAGGCTCAGGCCGACGTCCTGATAATTCACCGACTCGGTCACCACGCCATTGGCATTGGTGGTGGTCACCACCGGCACCTTCTCGCCGATCTTGATGCTGGCCTTTTCCATGTTGCGCACGCGGATCTTGGGATTGGCGAGCACGCGGGTCTTGCCGCGCTTCTGCAGCAGGTTCAGGGCCATGGACAGCTCATTGCGGCTGGAAACGCCCAGCATGTCGCTGTTCAGGCCAAGGATGTCGCCCACGGTCACCTTGCCGCTCTCGCCCTGAGGCAGGAT
>NZ_JAGTJY010000484.1:0-516 GCF_018195695.1 Achromobacter sp. Marseille-Q0513
CTCAAAGCGCAATCCCGAGAGAATGGCCAACTGCAGGTTGACATTGCCGGCGTGCCCATGCCGACCAAGATCGAAACCCTGCACCTGCTGCTCAACGGAGCCACCGGCAGCGGCAAGTCCGTGCTCCTACGTGGCTTGCTCTTCTCGCTGCTCAAACGTGGCGACCGCGCCATCATCGTGGATCCGAACGGCGACCTCTACAGCAAGTTTGGTCGCAAGGATGACGTCATCCTGAATCCCTACGACCAACGCACCGAAGGCTGGTCATTCTTCAACGAAGTGCGGGCGGACTACGATTGGCAACGCCTGGCTATGTCGGTCGTGCCCCTGGGCAAAGACGCCAACGCGGAAGAGTGGAACAGCTTCGGCCGGCTGCTGCTGCGCGAGGCCGCGCGCAAGCTGCACGAACTCGGCACTCCCGACATCGAGGAGCTGTTCCGCTGGTGCACGATCGCCAATGACAAGGATCTCCGCACATTTCTGTCCGGCACACTGGCCGAATCGCTCTTCGCAGGT
>NZ_JAGTJY010000485.1:0-516 GCF_018195695.1 Achromobacter sp. Marseille-Q0513
CGAGGAATCGACCGAGATCGTGCTGCTGCTGACGCCGCACGTGGAGCGTTCGCTGGAGCTGCCGGCGGCGTCCAACAGCTATTTCCCGTCCGGCACCGAAGCCAGAGTGACCGTGCTGCCCTTGACGACCGCGCCGGCCCGGCCCGGGCTGGACGCGCCGCTGGCGCCGCCGTATTGAGGATGCCCATGCGCAGGCAACAAGGCTTCACCCTGATCGAAATGCTGGCCGCGCTCACGCTGCTGGCGCTGTGACTGAGCGTGGCGCTGCCCTGCGCCGACCTGGTCCGCCGCCGCAATCAGGAAGAGGACCTGCGGCACAGCGTGCGCATCGTGCGCGATGCGATCGACGCCTATCACGCGGCCAGCCTGGAGGGGAAGATCGACAAGTCCCTGGATCGCAGCGGCTATCCGCCGGATCTGGACAGCCTGACGCGGGGCGTGACGGACAAGACCGACCCGAACGGCGGCAAGCTGTACTTCCTGCGGCGCCTGCCGGCGGATCCGAGGTGCCAGTCC
>NZ_JAGTJY010000486.1:0-513 GCF_018195695.1 Achromobacter sp. Marseille-Q0513
GGCCTGGTGCACATGGCGCCGGCCTTCGGCACCGACGACTTCCGGGTCTGCGAACCTCATGGCCTGGCGGTCGAGCAGTACCTGGACGAGCAGGGCCGCTTCGTGGCCGGCGACATGGCGGGCATGGATCTGGCGCAGGCCCGCGACCATGTGCTGGAACGGGTCGCGCCACGGGTAGCGTCCCTGTCCACGCTGGAACATGAGTATCCGCATTGCTGGCGTCACAAGACGCCGGTGTTCTTCCGCGCGTCGCGCGAGTGGTTCCTGGATCTGAGCGAGACACGCGAGCAGGCGCTGCGCGCGCTGGCCGATGTCGAGTTCGTGCCGGCCTCGGGACGCGAACGGCTCGCCAGCATGCTGGACGGACGCGGCGCCTGGTGCGTATCGCGCAACCGGCTGTGGGGTACGCCGCTGGTGGACCCGGCCAGTGCCGACGACCGGCGCCTGGCGGCGCGGGTGGCCGCCGAAGGCGTAGAAGCCTGGCAAAGCGAAGGGCCGCGCCGCACGCTGGAT
>NZ_JAGTJY010000487.1:0-512 GCF_018195695.1 Achromobacter sp. Marseille-Q0513
CGGTGGGCACCGCGCGGCGCGCACTGGCTGGGGGAGCGCGAACCAAGGATGCCGTTGCCATTCTCGATGCGCTGGAACTGCTCGATGGCGCCCGCGTTGACCCCGCCACCTCCCGCTACGCGCAAGAGGTGCTGAGCCGCCTCAAGGCTAAAGGCCACGGCCAGGTGCTCAACCGCAGCGAACTGCTGTCTGGCTCGTCCGACATCGAGTATTTCGCGCCAATCAAGTACCGGCTCGAACCCGACCTGCTGATCACCGTGCTGGGCGGCCTGGTCTATTCCGGCGACCTTGTGCTGTCGATCACCGGCGACAAGATCGACTCCGGCAAGCTGGCGCAACTCGCGGAGCGTTCGCTGGAGGAACTCAAGCAGTTCAAGCATGTCGAGGCCCCCAAGGAGATCAACCTCGCGGTGCTACGCGCCTTGTTCGAGCTGTTCGATCTGCCATCCGGCCTGGCTCAGAAGGCCAGCCAAGGCGATACCGAACCCGTCATCAAGCTGCAAGAGAAGGTC
>NZ_JAGTJY010000488.1:0-511 GCF_018195695.1 Achromobacter sp. Marseille-Q0513
GGGTGTGGCGGCGCAGTGGTGCGGCACGGCCCCGGCCAGCTACCGGTTTGAGCTGGAGCAGGCGTGGAAGAAAGAAGGCCGCGCTGCGCCCAAGTGGGGTGCGCGCCGCGCGGTGCTCAACGACCTGTCGCCCGCCGCCACCTTCATCGGTGCGAACTACAACATTCCCTTCGATGTGGATGCCTTCGCCAAGGCGGGCAAGCAACTGCTCAAGGCGATGGAGCAGGACATCGACTGGATGTACGAAACGCTACACAGCGATGGCAAGACCAAGGCACGGATTGAATATACGGTGTGGAGTGAGTTTCTCATTTGCCGCGCTTGTTTGGGAGAGTTCGCCTTCACTGAAGCAGCGGTTGATCCCGTGAGTCAAGAGGTCGCTGATATTTTCCCGTGCCCACATTGCGGTGCGCAAGGGACGAAAGAGCAAATGGATCTTCGGTTCGAGTCCTTTTTTGATCCGGTCTACAAGACAGTGGAAAAGAAGCCGAAGCGAATTCCTGTTTTGATT